>NZ_WHJF01000097.1:0-26104 GCF_011682185.1 Massilia genomosp. 1 | reverse complement strand
CCGCTTCATTGACTGTCCCGTTCAATTGGGTAGGGACGCTATCGCCCGCGACATTCCGATTCAAGTTGAAAAGGTCCGGCATCGGAAAAGCGGCGCTGCGGCGGTGGTTTGTGCAACATTCAGGCTAATAGCGATCGACTATAATTCGCCGGAACAGGGCCGTCACTCCCGGCATGGCCCCTACTGGCGGACATCGTTTTGACTACTGAGACTTTTATCAAGCGCTGGCTGACGCGCAAATACATTATCCGCGCCGTGCTGCTGGCGATCGCCGCGGCCCTAGTGCTGGTGCTCGGCGCGCTCGGCTACTTTTACGGCGTGATCGTGCCGCGCGTGCCGGCCATCGACGCCGTCACCGACTACCGCCCCAAGATCCCGCTGCGCATCTACACCGCCGACAATGTGCTGATCGGCGAATTCGGCGAAGAGCACCGCGACTTCATCCCCATCGAGCAAGTGCCGGCGCTGATGAAAAACGCCGTGCTGGCGATCGAAGACACGCGCTTCTACACGCACGGCGGGGTTGACTGGATTCGCGCCGCCGGCGCCGCGCGCGCCAACCTGCGCGGCGGCTTTCGCGAAGGGGCGTCGACCATCACCATGCAGGTGGCGCGTAATTTCTTCCTCACGCGCGACAAGGTACTGGGGCGCAAGGCCGACGAAATCGCGCTCGCCTTCAAGATCGAGGCCGCGCTCAAGAAGGACAAGATCCTCGAACTGTACATGAACCAGATTTTCCTGGGACGGCGCTCGTACGGCTTTGCCAGCGCCGCCCAGGCCTACTTCGGCAAGCGCCTCGACCAGCTCTCGATCGCCGAAATGGCGATGCTGGCCGGCGTGCCGCGCGACCCGGTCGGCAACAACCCGGCGGTCAATCCGCGCAACGCCAAGAAGCGCCAGATGATCGTGCTGCGCCGCATGCGCGAACTGGGCTACCTCGACGACACCCAGTACGCGAGCGCCAAGGAAGAACCGATCCGCATCGCCGCCAAGCGCCAGGAATTCGACACCCACGCCGAATACGTGGCCGAACTGGCGCGCCAGGCGGTGTTCGAACAATACAAGGACGAGGCCTACACGCGCGGCCTGAGCGTCTACACCACCATCCTCAAGGCCGAGCAGGACGCGGCCTACGACTCGCTGCGCCGCAACGTGCTGGCGTACGACCAGCGGCACGGCTACCGTGGCCCGGAGTCGTTCATCGACCTGCCCTCGGATGCCCAGGAACGGGCCGACGACATCCGCGAAGAACTGCGCAAGCGCCCGGTCAGCGACGGCTTGACGCCCACCGTGGTGACCGAGGTATCGGGCAAGCTGGTGGCGGTGGAAACCATGGACGGCGAGCGCATCGACATTAGCGGCGCCGGCCTGCGCTTCGTGGCGCCGGCCCTGGCCTCCTCCGCCAAGGCCGCCATCAAGCTGCGTCCGGGCGCGGTGGTGCGCATCGCCCAGGACAAGGTTAAAGAGAAGGACAAGGAGAAGGAGGCCAAGGCCTGGTCGATCGTCCAGCTGCCGCAGGTGGCGGCCGGCTTCGTGGCCATCGATTCGGCCACCGGCGCCTACCATGCGCTGGTCGGCGGCTTCGATTATGGGCTCAACAAGTACAACCACGTCACCCAGGCCTGGCGCCAGCCCGGCTCCTCGATCAAGCCGTTCGTGTATTCGGCGGCGCTGGAAAAAGGCTTTTCGCCGGGCACCCGCATCCTCGACGAAGCGCTGCTCATGCCGAGCGGCGCCGGCGGCGCCACCTGGTCGCCGCAAAACGACGACGGCAAGTTCGATGGCGAAGTGAGCATGCGGCACGCCCTGGTACACTCGAAGAACGTGCCGTCGGTGCGCCTGCTGCGCGCCATCCAGGTCGGCTACGGCCACGAATTCCTCGGCAAGTTCGGCTTCGACCTGACCCGCCATCCAAAAAACCTGACCATGGCGCTCGGTACCGGCGCGGTGACCCCGCTGCAACTGGCGGGCGCATACGCGGTGTTCGCCAACGGCGGCTTTTCAGTCAATCCTTACCTGATCGCCAAAATCAAGGACGGCAACGGCGCCATCCTGCTCGAGACGCCGGCGCCGGCCGTGGCCGACGAAACGCGGCGCGTGATCGACCAGCGCAACGCCTTCATGGTCGACAGCATGCTGCGCGACGTGACCCGCTTCGGCACCGCCGCCGGCGCCACCCGCGCGCTGGGCCGCAACGACCTGGCCGGCAAGACCGGCACCACCAGCGACGCCTTCGACGGCTGGTTCGCCGGGTACGCCGGCAACGTGGTGGGCGTGGCCTGGATGGGCTACGACGATCCGCGCTCGCTCGGCGGGCGCGAATTCGGCGCCACCCTGGCCATGCCGATCTGGGTCGACTACATGCGCGCGGCGCTCGACAAGCGTCCCGCCAAGGAACGCCCGACCCCGGAAGGCGTGCTGCGCGAGGACGACGACTGGATCTACGCGGAATACGCGGGCAGCACCGAGTTCAAGACGATCGACATGAACGAGCTGCCGGCGCTGCCGGCCGATGGCGCGGAGCCGGGCGAGCCGGGAGAACCGGGCGAGCCGGGCCAGCCGCCGGCGCCAGGCGCGCCACCGGTGCCGCCGGCGCAGCAGACTCCCCCGCAGAACACCCATGGCGCCGAATCGCAGGCGGGGGGCTAGCCGGCGCGGGAACGACGAGATAGCGGCCGGAGGCGCGACCGGCGCCGCGTGCGCATTTTGCTTCCGCGTTCAGGCATTGCCAGCTATGATGGGACGCTTTTTTAGCACCCCTCTTTCATACTGGAGCAATGGATGGCGATTGTCGCACTGGCCGGACCAAAAGAAATCACGATCCGAGGAGTCCTCCTCGGCATCGTCATCACCCTCGTCTTTACAGCCGCCCAGGTTTACCTGGGCCTGAAAGTCGGGCTCACCTTCGCGACCTCGATCCCGGCCGCCGTCATCTCGATGGCGCTGCTGAGCGCCTTCAAGGACGCCACCATCCAGGAAAACAATATCGTCCAGACCATCGCGTCGGCGGCGGGCACGCTGGCGTCGGTGATCTTCGTGCTGCCAGGGCTGATCATGATCGGCTGGTGGGCCAATGTGCCGTTCTGGCCCGTCTTCGGCGCCTGCGCCATCGGCGGCGTGCTGGGCGTGATGTACACGGTGCCGCTGCGGCGCGCGCTGGTGTCGCAGTCCGACCTGCCCTACCCGGAAGGGGTGGCTGCGGCCGAAGTGCTCAAGGTCGGCACCGCCTCGCGCAGCGGCGCGGCCGAAGGCAAGCTCGGTCTGATGGCGGTAGTCTGGGGCGCCGTGACGTCCGCGCTGTTCGCGGCCGTCGCCGGCGCCAAGCTGATGGCCGCCGAAGTGGCCGTCTACTTCAAGGCCGGCAGCGGCGCCACAGGCATCGGCGCGGCCAGTTCGCTGGCGCTGCTGGGCGCCGGCCACCTGATGGGCATCACCGTCGGCATGGCCATGCTGGCCGGCCTGGTCATCGCCTGGGCCATCCTGGTGCCGGTACTGACCTCGATGGACCCGCAGCCGGCCCTGTCGGCGGCCGACCAGGCGCTCGGCATGTGGAGCTCCAAGGTGCGCATGATCGGCGCCGGCGCCATCGGCGCGGCCGCCATCGTCACCCTCGCCGGCCTGGGCAAGCCGGTGCTGGGCGGCCTGAAGTCGGCCCTGGACGCGGCCCGCAAGGCCAAGGCCGAAGGCGCCTCGATCGAGCGCGCCGAACAGGATCTGCCGATTTTCATCGTCGGCCTGGTGACCCTGCTGGCGATGGTGCCGGCCGGCTGGCTGCTCGCGAGCTTCCTGCAAGGCGGCGTGCTGGCCAGCCTCTCGCTGCCGCTGGTGGCGGTCGGCGTCGGCTACATCCTGATCGCCGGCGTGTTCGCCGCCGCCGTCTGCGGCTACATGGCCGGCTTGATCGGCTCGTCCAATTCGCCGGTGTCCGGCATCGCCATCCTGACCATCCTGGGCGCCTCGCTCAGCGTCGGCTTCGTCGGCAAGCACATCATGGGCCCGGAAGTAGCGCACGCGCTGGTGGCCTACGCGCTGTTCGTCACCACCGTGGTGCTGGCCGTGGCCGTGATCGGCAACGACAACCTGCAAGACCTGAAAACCGGCCAGCTGGTCGGCGCCACCCCGTGGAAGCAGCAGGTTGGCCTGCTGATCGGCGTGGCCGCCGGTTCCACCGTGGTGCCATTGGTGCTGGACCTGCTCAATAAAGCCAAGGGCTTTGCCGGCGCCCCGAACGTGGGCGTGGTCGGCGACGATCCGCTGGCAGCGCCGCAGGCGGCCCTGATTTCGACCCTGGCCAAGGGCGTCATCGGCAATAACCTGGACTGGGGACTGATCGGCTACGGCGTCCTGCTCGGCCTGATCCTGGTGGTGGCCGACTTCGTGATCCGCAAGGCTAGCCGCGAGCGCTACAGCCTGCCGCCGCTGGGCGTGGGCCTGGCGATCTACCTGCCGGCCGCGGTGACGGCGCCGGTGATCGTCGGCGCCATCGCCGGCTGGATGTTCGAACGGGCGGTCAGTAGCGCCACCTGGGGCGAAACGGCCAAGCGCCTCGGCGTGCTGGTCATGTCCGGCTTCATCGTCGGCGAGAGCCTGTTCAACGTCGGCCTGGCCGGCCTGATCGTGGCCACCAATGTGGCAGAACCGCTGGCCATCCCCAACGCCATGGGCGAAACCGCGCACATGCTGATCGCCCTGGTGCTGGGCGCGGCCATCGTCAGCGGCCTGTATCGCTGGGCCGCGCGCAGCGCCCAACAAGTCGCCGCCTGACCCCGGCGCGATTGCCTTGCCAGGGCGCCGGCCGGCGTCCTGGCGAAGCGGGGACCAGTCAATGCGATGCTGCACTGGTTATTCGTCGAATCGTGTTTCCCCCCCCCATCCCCCTCTTCCGACCCACGCCCTTCATCGCCGCGCCGATCGCGGCCAGGCCGGGCTCGATGTCAGCTCAAGGTAAAAGTCGACCCGCTGGCCGGTGCCCACCCGCATGCTTACTGAGCATTTTGCAAAGCAAAGTCACCAATACAGCTATTTTTAGTGTACATTGACCAATGTTTTCCGCTAAAAAAGTTGCGCAAGAGGCTATACCGAGCAGGCTCGGCAATAGAGTTTCAAAAAAGTGCAATGATGAACCGGTCATTCCGACCGGGCCGGAGGGTGCGATACTGGTGTTCTTCCATGTCGTCAGTAAAGCTCACAACTGAAATTTCACGTGAATAAGGAAACCGAGAATGCCTTGGGACGCAAAAGCCGCCGTTGACCATCTTAATTCAAATGCAGAACCTGCTAGCACAAGCAACTGTGCGAGATATGTCAGGGAAGCCATTGAGGCTGGAGGTGTCACTGTTGCAAAGACAATGTACGCGAAAAATTACGGCAGCCGGCTTACTAATGCCGGATTTGTTGCAGCCGCAGGCGCGCCAAAAGCCGGTGATGTTGCGGTTATTCAACCAACTGAGGGTGGGCTTGAAGGCCACATGGCGATGTATAACGGTACGCAATGGGTATCTGACTACAAACAGCCAGCAGTACATGGGTATTATCCTTCTGCTACTTACAGGAAAGAGAAGCCGGCAGTTGAATTTTACCGGAGGCCGTAGACATGAAGATCAATGATTCAATTTTAAATTGACAATAAAATGAAAATCGGAATTTATTCTCTCTTGATACTTTCTCTTTTTTGCGGAAAATCTTCTTTTGCAAGCGATACGTTCAGCACCATTAAATGCGGATCGGAAATTTCAAAGAAACTGATCGGCGGGCACGTAAAAAACGAAAAAATCGTGAATATCGAGGCCAGGCATAAAAACTTAGGCCTTAAAAATTTGGGAATGGATGACATTTCTGAAGGATTGCTCGCAGGATACTGGATGATTTGCGGGGATAAATATATTCTTCTTGAGGATAAAAAGCTACTGAAGATACACGATGTCATACAAGTTCCAGACGATCCAACACGCTTGGTAGAATTTACTGGGCAATGCACCGTACACGATAAAGAAAAATCAGAATTGATTTTTGCTATTTTGAATAAAGAAGACGGTGTTGCAACGCTATCGGCACATTCTGCCTGGATTGTTGATGAAAAGAAAAAAGTATTCAAGAAAACGTCTACGGATGGGATGAGATGCGAGAACTTTACATCTGCCCCGCCGCCATAAAGGCGCGGTAATGTGCGCGTCGCTTCGGCAAAAACTCCTGGCAAGCGCCTTGTCGAACGTTGACATGGCGCTTTTTTCGTGGTCGCCCGGCACAGGGGGCGTCAGCTGGAGCGTCAACGTCCTCGCGCGGCGGCGCGCCGGCCCGTCCCGGCACGCACCCTGAACCGGTTTTTGCCGTATTGCCCCGGACAAAGTACACCCTGCGTGCTAGCATGGCAATCATGCGCGACTGGCTTGCGTCAGTCCACCTTCAGGAGACGCCTTGTATTTTTGGAAGCAACTTTCACCGTCCACACCGCACCGCCTCAGCGCCGGTACGGCTTTCGGCATGACCGATACCGGCACCGTACGCCCTTCGAACGAGGATAACTTCCTCATCGAGGCCGGCCTGGGCCTGGTCGCCGTGGCCGACGGCATGGGCGGTCACGACTCGGGCGAGGTCGCCAGCGCCGAGGCACTGGGCTCGCTGGCCCGCTTCCTGCGCGCCAGCACCGCCCCGGACAGCGGCGTTGCGCCGACCGACTTCCGCGCCAGCCCGTTCGCCCCCGAAGCGGCCGATCCGCAGGCCCACTGGAGCGAAGCGACCCTGGCCAGCATGGTCACGCTGCACGACGCGGTCGAATTTACCAACCAGCGCATGTACCAGACCAACCTGGCCAACCGGCGCGGCGACGGCGGCGGCATGGGCACCACGCTCACCGGCGTGTGGCAAGCCGAACCGGGCGCCCCGCTGCTGGTGTTCCACGTCGGCGACAGCCGCCTGTACCGCTACCGGGCCGGCCAGCTGACCCAGCTCACGCGCGACCAGACCATGTACCAGGAAGCCGTCGAAGCCGGCGCCACCGAAAACCTGCCTCCACGCAACCTGTTGCTACAAGCGATAGGACCCTCGGGCGACGTGCGCCCGGAACTGCATATCCAGGCCGTCCAGCCCGGCGACCTGTACCTGTTGTGCAGCGACGGCATGTATGGCGCCACGTCCGACGAACGCATCGCCGCGCTGCTGGCCGACGCCGGCCCGGCGCAACTCGGCGATTGCTGCAAGGAATTGATCGCCACCGCCTTGCGCGACGGCAGCCGCGACAATGTCACCGTGGTCCTGTTTTATTGCGATTAATTATTGCAATTTAACAAGGTTAATGGCCGCACACATTCGTGTATCAGACACGACGCTGGACAGCACAACCCTAAGTTTCTACTGAGTAATCATGTAAAATCCAGGGAACAGCCTTTGTGCAGGTAAAAGAGAACAAGCAATGAAATGGCTGAAGAATTTGTTGGGCAGCGACAGCGAAGAAAGCAAGCCTGCGCCTGCCCCCATAGCCGCTCCCGCTCCCTCCAGGGCGCGGGCGCCCGACCGTGCGCACGCCGGCATGGTCGATGTGCTGTTCTACCGCTGGCTGGCCGGCGTCACGCCGAACAGCGGCCCGTCCGGCGACGAAAAAATCCTCGCGGTCGACCTGGCCTACATGACCCAGCTGCCGCTCGACGAAATCACCCTCGCCCCCAGCAGGCCGCCCGTGTTCACGCCATTGCTGCGCTCCATGCGCGACAGCAGCGTCTCCGGCGCCGACCTGGCGCGCCAGCTCTCGCAAGACAAGGAACTGGTCGCCGAAGTGCTGCGCGAAGCGAACCGTCCCTGCCACCACCCGCACTATCACGCCAACGACCCGGTGACGACCGTCGAACGGGCCACCATGCTGCTCGGAGTGAACGGGCTGCGCATGCTGGTCGGACGGGCTTCGCTGCTGCCGGTGATCATGAGCATGCATCCGGGGCCGTTTTCGCAGCTTTCCACGCCGCTGCTGTGGCGCCAGTGCGAAAAATGCGCGCTCGCCGCCAGCGTGCTGGCGCCCTCGGTGCGCGCCAATCCGGTCGAAGCGTATTTCGCCGGACTGCTGCACAATATGGGCCTGATCGTGGCCTTCCGCCTGCTCGACCAGGCCAATACCGAACCGTCCTTGCCGCAGTCCGAAGAGTTTGTGGCGGCGCTGCATGGGCACGCGCGCGTGCTGTCGGTGCGGATCGCCGAAGCATGGGGCTTTCCTGAAAACGTGACCAGCGCCATCCGCGAAGCCGGCGACCCTGACGGCGAAGCGCTGTCGCAGGTGGTGGCGCTGGCCGACATGCTCAGTCGCCTGCGCATGCTGGTCGACTCGGCCCACTTTGAAGAGGACGATCCGTTCGTGGTCGAAGGGCTGGACGCGGCCAGCCTGGCCTGTTTCGACGAACTCCGTAACGAAGACGAATAACAAGGACCATGAATGGCATTCGAGATTGAGCGCAAGCTGGTGATCGGCGTGGCGTCGAGCGCCCTGTTCGACCTGACCGCCTCGCACCAGGTGTACCTGGACAGCGGGCCGGACGAATACCGCAGGTACCAGGAACGCAATCTGGACATCATTCTCGAGAAGGGGGTGGCGTTTCCCTTCATTCGCCGCTTCCTCAACATCAACAAGGTCTTCGCGCGCCATCATCCGGTCGAAGTGGTGCTCTTGTCGCGCAACTCGCCCGAAACGGGCTTGCGCGTGATGCGCTCGATCGCCCACTACGGGCTCGATATATCGCGCGCCGCCTTCATCACCGGCAAGTCGCCCTACACCTACCTGCCGGCGTTTAACGCGGCGCTGTTCCTGAGTGCCAACGAAGAAGACGTCAAGAGCGCGATTGCGGCCGACTATCCGGCCGGGCTGGTGCTGCCATCGAAAATCGTCGATGACGATGACGATATCGAACTGCGCGTGGCCTTCGACTTCGATGGCGTGATCGCCGACGACGAGTCGGAGACCATCTTCAAGCGCAATAACGACCTCGAAGAATTCCACGCCCACGAGACCTTGCACATGGCCGTTCCGCACCGTCCGGGGCCGCTGGCCGAGATGTTCCGCAAGCTGTCGCTGATGCAGAAGCTGGAAGAACGCGCGCAAAAGCGCGACCCCAACTACAAGAAAGTGCTGCGCATTGCGATCATCACCGCCCGCAATGCGCCCTCGCACGAGCGCGTGGTGACCACGCTCAAGAGCTGGGGCGTGTCGGCCAGCGAGACCTTCTTTTTGGGCGGAATGAACAAGACGCGCGTGCTGTCGATCTTCAAGCCGCACATCTTTTTCGACGACCAGCTGACGCATTTGACGTCCTCGCCCGGCGGCACCATACCGATGGTGCATGTGCCGTTCGGGATTGCCAACCGGCGTCCGGCGGGGTAGGAAAACTTGGGTTCCCGCCTGCGCGGGAAGTCGGTTCCGGCAATGCCGGGAAGTCGGTTCCGGCAATGCCGGGAAGTCGGTTCCGGCAATGCCGGGAACGACGGCTCGACTCCGAACGGTCTCCTTGAAACCGTCGTTCCCGCGCAGGCGGGAACCCAATTTCTGCTAGCTTCACCCTCCTGCCATTGCATTTCCCATATCCAGCTATAATTACCCGTCCCGCACCCAGCCAGCACAGCGCATGCCTTTCGATTTAAAGAAATCACTTCCAAAAACCGGTAACCGCTTCGCGCTTCCGACCCTGTACGGCTCCTCGGACGCGTATGCGCTGGCGGTGGCGGCGCTCGAACTCAAAGCGGCAAAGCAGATGCTGACCGTGATCGTGGCCAACGCCAGCGACGGCCAGCGCCTGCTCGACGAAATCCCCTGGTTCGCCGACGGCAAGCTGGCCTGCCACCTGCTGCCGGACTGGGAAACGCTGCCCTACGACGCCTTCTCGCCGCACCAGGACCTGGTGTCCGAACGCCTGGCCACCCTGCACGAAATCCAGAACGGCCAGTGCGATGTGCTGATCGTGCCCGCCACCACGGCGCTGGTGCGCCTGGCGCCGCCGTCGTTTTTGGCGGCCTACACCTTCTTTTTCAAGCAGGGCGAAAAGCTCGACGAAACGCGCCTCAAGGCACAACTGACACTGGCTGGCTACACCCACAATTCGCAGGTGATGTCGCCCGGCGAATACTCGGTGCGCGGGGGCCTGATCGACCTGTTCCCGATGGGCTCGGCCCTGCCCTACCGGCTCGACCTGTTCGGCGACGAAATCGAAACCATCCGCACCTTCGACGCCGACACCCAGCGCTCGCTGTACCCGGTGCGCGAAGTGCGCCTGCTGCCGGGACGCGAATTCCCGATGGACGAAGTGGCCCGCACCACCTTCCGCAGCCGCTGGCGCGAACGCTTCGAGGGCGATCCATCGCGCTCGGTGGTGTACAAGGATGTCAGCAGCGGCATCGCCTCGGCCGGCATCGAATACTACCTGCCGCTGTTCTTCGAGCAGACCGCGACCCTGTTCGACTACCTGCCCGAAAAAGCCAGCCTGGCCTTAGTAGGCGACATCGACGGCGCCATCAAGCGCTTCTGGCTCGACACCGAATCGCGCTACCGCTTCCTCAAGGCCGACCGCGACCGCCCGATCTTGATGCCCGATGAACTGTTCCTCAGCGACGAGAACTTCTTCACGCTGGCCAAGTCGTACGGCCGCTGGGTCATCGCCAAGGACGCCGACCTTGAGCCGTCCGAGCTGTCGGCACCGGTTCCGAACGTGGCGGTCAACCGCCGCATCGACGACCCGCTGACCAAGCTGCGCGCCTACCTGCTGCAAAATGACAAGCGCGTGATGATCTGCGCCGAATCGAACGGCCGGCGCGAAACGCTGCAGCAGTACTTCAACGAATACAGCCTGGCGCTGGCGCCGGTCGAGGGCTTCGCCGGCTTCGTGCAGTCCGACGCCCGGCTGGCGCTGGGCGTGGCGCCCTTGCAGGCCGGTTTCGAATTGTCCGAGGCGGGCGCCGGCAAGCTGATTTTCATCACCGAGACCGAGCTGTATGCGGGTTCGGGCCGGCGCGCCGGCAAGAAGAAGCAGGAAGGCGTGACCCAGGTCGAGTCGATGGTGCGCGACCTGTCGGAGCTGAAAATCGGCGACCCGGTGGTCCACATCAACCACGGCATCGGGCGCTACATGGGCCTGACCAGCATGGACCTGGGCGAAGGCGAGACCGAATTCCTGCATCTCGATTACGCCAAGGACGCCAAGCTGTACGTGCCGGTGTCGCAATTGCACGTGATCTCGCGCTACTCGGGCGCCTCGCCCGAAGACGCGCCGCTGCATGCGCTCGGCTCGGGCGCCTGGGACAAGGCCAAGCGCAAGGCGGCCGAACAGGTGCGCGACACCGCCGCCGAACTGCTTAACCTGTACGCGCGGCGCGCGCTGCGCAAGGGCCACTCCTTCGAATACTCGGCGCACGACTACCAGAACTTCGCCGACAGCTTCGGCTTCGAAGAAACGCCCGACCAGGCCGAGGCGATCAACAACGTCATCAAGGACATGACCGCCGGCAAACCGATGGACCGCCTGGTGTGCGGCGACGTCGGCTTCGGCAAGACCGAAGTGGCGCTGCGCGCGGCCTTCATCGCGGTCATGGGGGGCAAGCAGGTGGCGATCCTGGCGCCGACCACCTTGTTGGCCGAACAGCACGCGCAAACCTTCGCCGACCGCTTTGCCGACTGGCCGGTGCGCATCGCCGAGCTGTCGCGCTTCCGCACCGGCAAAGAAATCAACAACGCCATCAAGGGCATGGCCGACGGCACGCTCGACATCGTGATCGGCACCCACAAGCTGCTCTCGCCGGACGTGCAGTTCACCCGCCTGGGCCTGGTGATCATCGACGAAGAACACCGCTTCGGCGTGCGCCAGAAAGAAGCGCTCAAATCCCTGCGCGCCGAAGTCGACGTGCTCACGCTCACCGCCACCCCGATTCCGCGCACGCTCGGCATGGCGCTGGAAGGCTTGCGCGACTTTTCGATCATCGCCACCGCCCCGCAAAAGCGCCTGGCGATCAAGACCTTCGTGCGCAGCGAAGACGGCTCGATCATCCGCGAAGCGTGCCTGCGCGAGCTCAAACGCGGCGGCCAGATCTACTTCCTGCACAACGAGGTGGAAACCATCCAGAACCGCATGGCCATGCTCACCGAGCTGCTGCCGGAAGCGCGCATTGGCGTGGCCCACGGGCAGATGCACGAGCGCGACCTGGAAAAAGTCATGCGCGACTTCGTGGCGCAGCGCTATAACATCTTGCTGTGCACGACGATTATCGAAACCGGCATCGACGTGCCGACCGCGAACACCATCATCATGCACCGGGCCGACAAGTTTGGCCTGGCGCAGCTGCACCAGTTGCGCGGGCGCGTCGGCCGTTCGCACCACCAGGCGTACGCCTACCTGCTGGTGACGGACGTGAGCAGCCTGACCAAGCAGGCGCAGCGCCGCCTGGACGCGATCCAGCAGATGGAAGAACTGGGCAGCGGCTTCTTTCTGGCGATGCACGACCTCGAAATTCGCGGCGCCGGCGAAGTGCTGGGCGAGAACCAGTCGGGCGAGATGCTCGAGATCGGCTTCCAGCTGTATTCGGACATGCTCAACGAAGCGGTACGCTCGCTCAAGGCCGGCAAGGAACCCGACCTGGCCGCGCCGCTGGCCACCACCACCGAAATCAACCTGCACGTGCCGGCGCTGCTGCCGGCCGACTTCTGCGGCGACGTGCATGAGCGCCTGTCGATCTACAAGCGCCTGGCCAACTGCAGCGCGCAAGAGAAGATCGACGACATGCAGGAAGAGCTGATCGACCGCTTCGGCAAGCTGCCCGACCCGGTCAAGGCCCTGATCGAAACGCACCGCCTGCGCATCGCGGCCAAGACGGTCGGCATCATCAAGATCGATGCGCATGGCGAAGCGGCCAGCCTGCAGTTCATGGTCAACCCGCCGATCGACTCGATGCGCATCATCACCTTGATCCAGAAGAACCGGCACATCAAGCTGGCCGGCCAGGACAAGCTGAAAATCACCGCCAGCATGCCGGACCTGGCGGCGCGGGTCACGCAGCTCAAGCAAACGATCAAACAACTGTTAGCGTAAAACGAACATGACGACCATGAACCTGGTGCTGCAAGGCCTTGACGCAACCATCGATACCTTGCGCCGCATCGGCGCCCTGGCCAATCCGGCGCGGGTGACGGAGCTGGGCGCAGGCGCCATCCGCTGCGAAGGCATCGAATGCTCCGATGTGCTCAAGCAGACCATCGGCGTCGCCGCCGAGGCGGCGCGCATCGACGCCACCTTCATCGCGCCGGGCCGCGTGCTGGCCGACTTCAAGCTGGTGGCGATGGACATGGACTCGACCCTGATCACCATCGAATGCATCGACGAAATCGCCGACATGCAGGGCTTGAAACCCCAGGTGGCGGCCATTACCGAGGCGGCCATGCGCGGGGAGCTGGGGTTTGCCGAAAGCCTGACCCGGCGCGTGGCGCTGCTGGCCGGGCTGGACGCGGCGGCGCTCGAACGCGTGTACACGGAGCGGCTGGCCATCTCGATGGGCGGCGAAGCGATGCTGGCGGCGCTGCGCGCGGCCGGCCTGAAAACCTTGCTGGTGTCGGGCGGGTTCACCTTCTTTACCGAGCGCCTCAAGGCGCGCCTGGGGCTCGACTACACGCATGCGAATGTGCTGGAGATCGTGGACGGCAAACTGACCGGCCGCGTGCTGGGCGGGATTGTCGACGCCGGGGAAAAGAAGCGCACGGTGGAGCGCGTGTGCATTGACATCGGCATCGACCCTGCGCAGGCGATCGTGATGGGCGACGGCGCCAATGACCTCGCCATGATGAGCATTGCCGGCCTGTCGGTGGCGTTTCGCGCCAAACCGGTGGTGCGTGCCCAGGCCGATGTGGCGCTGACTTACTCGGGCCTGGACGGCTTGCTCAACATCCTCGCGTAAGCGCGTCGCGTAGCGCGGATGCGTTCATCGAGCCATGCGGGCGCGCGCCCGCATGCAAACACCACTCAGGCAGGCCGCTTGCGGCGCGCCACCCCGGCCACCAGCGCCAGGCCGGCAATGAGCATGCCATAGGTTGCCGGTTCCGGCACCGGACTGGCCACCGGTGAGGTATCGAGCGAGTTCGCTTCGGACCACAAGGTGAGCAGCACCTTCAGGTTCACCGACGTTTTCGCCGTGTTCTGGAACATGATCGACAAGCGCTCGCTTGCCGACTCCGAGTACGGCGAGTTCGGGTCGGCGCTCCAGGACGGCGCTCTCAAGCTGAACTCCGATACGAAATCCGGGTAGCCGTTGGCGCTGAATTCAGGGAAGCTCATCGAGGCCGTGAATGTCGAACTTTCCTTCAGGGAACTTGTGTTTGGCTGCGATTTGGAGACGCTGCCACTGGCGTCGGCAAGGAACCTGACCTGCGTTCCGGGCGCGAGGACGAATTCTTCGATCATCACGTAATTCGACGCGACCGCCCTGCGCTCGTAGCCGGCGCCGTTCTTGGTCGACGCGGCCGTACTCAAGGCCAGGGTCTGGAAATTTGTTCCGCCGACGGTCGAGACCACGCTGCCCTGCGGGACGGACAGGCCGGCATCGAGATTGCGACTGTACAGCACGCGCGACCTGTCTTCGCTGCTCTCGCGCGTCTGGCGCAATCCGGTTTCGCTGATATCGCCGACCGCGCGTGTGCCGGGGTGCTCGGGATAGAGCGGCTTGACGATCGAGAGCGTTGGCGCGATGCCGTCGTTCGGCAGCAAGTCCACCAGCGAGTACGAAAAATTGTTCAATGTGCCTTGCGCGCTCACTTGCGCGCTGGCCGACAGCGGCACGGCGAGCGTTGCGCCCAGTACCAGCGTGGTAACGATTGTCTTCATAAAAATCCTGAGTTGAATAATGATTTAGTTGCCCTGGATCTTGCGACGGCGACGGGCCGCGCCCGCGACCAAGCCCAGTCCGGCAAGCAGCATGGCCGTGGTGGCCGGCTCGGGTACCGGCAGTGGCAGCATGCTGTAGTACTCACTGTCCGCGGACGAGTTCAAGGCGAACTTCAGGTCCAGATTCGATGACAACGCTGAGTTGTTATCGAACGTGAGCGAGAAACGCTCCTTGGTCGACACCATGGCGGGAGGACTTGCGTCGTAATAACCGTTCGCCGCTTTCACCCTGATCACTTTCGAGTCACCACCAATCGCGCGGTCCTGCACATAGCCGACTAAAGAAAATGAACCCTCGATATCCACATCTTCCCGAAACAGACTGCTTGCCGGCTTTGCCGTGGACGCGCTGCCCTTGAAGTCGGCGAAAAACGATACTTGGGTGCCCGGCGAGAGCACGAACTCGACAACGCTGGAACTGACGGACGCATGCGCCCGCCGGGTCCCAGCAACGCTGCTGGTTGTCGAGGCCGTGGTACGAAATTGCAGTGAAGCAAAATCAGTACCAGTCACGCTGGCGCTTGACTTGCCGGCAGCCGAGTCGAGACTCGCCTTGATGTCGCGGTTATAGCGGGTTGTAAACTGGGCACGGTTGTCGTCCAGCGATGGGAGCGTGCCGCCATACTGCCTGAGGTTGGCAGAAATCTGGGAGGCGCCGGCAAAACCTGCGGGCGCGACGATGGTGAGCGAGGGGACGATGCCATCGTTGGGCAACAAGTCGACCAGGGTGTACGAGAAATTGCTCAGGCTGGCGTCAGCGCGCACCTGTGCCTGGGCCAGCAGCGGTGACGCCAGCGTGGCCGCCACCACCACACTCACGGCGAACTTGTTCATGAAATGCCTTAATGTAATAACAAAATTATCGAATCCAACAATATAGCAGTGCCCGCTACGCACGCGAAAGATTGTTGCTAGATTTACACAGAGTTCACATTAACAAGCGGGGCGCGAAGGCGTGTCAGCAGGCAGGCTGGAGCGCCAGGCTGCGCCCCATGCGGGTCAGCCTGACCACCACGCCATCGGCCAGCGACAGCGCGACCGGTTCGATCGCCACGAAACCGTGCGCCAGGTACAAGGGTTCGCCCGGCAGGGTCGAGACCAGTTCCAGCGACCGGAATCCGGCCCGCGCCGCCGCCTCCATGCAGTGCCGCAGCAGCATGCTGCCCAGCCCGCGCCGCGCCATCGCGGGATCGACGAAAAACGCGCGGATGCGGGCCGGCTCGCCGGCCGGGTCGAGCAGGCGGTCGTTGCCATGCTTGGCGCCATCGCCGCCGAAGTCGGTGGCGCGCCGGCTCCAGCCGCCACAGGCCACCACCACGTCTCCCTCCTCGATGGCGAAATAGGTCCCGTCCTGCACCAGCGCGCTGTCCACCCCGAACACCTCGCGCGTGATGGCAGCGGCTTCCTGCGGCGTGTAAAAGCCATCGGCCAGCCCGATCCCCGAGCGCGCAATCAAGGCGTCGAGCAGGGGTTTTTCGGACATGCGTGCCAGGCGAATGGTGAACATGCGTGCTCCCGTCGTGGTGAAAACCCGATTATAGGCGGCCCGGCAAGGCGAAAAAAAACGCGCACCTTGGTGCGCGTTAAAAGAAGACGACATCTGTGGCGGCGGGCGTGGTGGAACGCCATCCGCCTATCGTCTGGCGGTATCCCTCGTTCGATCGAGGTTATAAGGTACCGGGGCCGGCTGCGCTGGCGCGGGCCCGGTTGTCAGGGCGGTTGTGGGCTGCTTGTCGGCCGTGGCGGCGCGCTCGGGCAGGTCGGCCGCCAGCGCCAGCACGGCCATCAGCACCAGGATCCAGTCACGCAGCTTCAAGCAAGACTCCATAGGCGGTAATGCCGCTCGGCGGGGCCGATTTTTGTACTTTGCGGGCGGCGAACCAGCCGGTCAGGCGGCCGTCCTGGCTGCTGATGATGGGGCACGAGGCGCTCAGCATGGTGTTGCGCCCGCTCTCGCCGACCAGGGCGCCGCCGCCGGCCACCACGGCATTGCCGTGCGGGACAGCCACCAGCGCGCTCGGGTAGCCGGTCAGCAGGCTGGTGTGCGAGACGATGCGCGCTTCGAGCGCCACTTCCGGCCCGGTGCGGATGCCGATCACAAAGGCGGTCACGCGGGCCTGGTCGAGCGCGTCGTGTTCGCGCCCGGAGGCGCTCCAGCCGCAGATATTGCCGTCGGCGCCGATCAGCGGATAGCTGGCGGTGAGCATGTTGCCGTTGATCGGGGTGGCGTAGTTATCCTGGGCGCCGCCGCCGGTGCCGATCCAGCCGGCGCCGAGCTTGACGCTCACGCCCGGGTCCGAAATGAGCGCGCTGGTGGCCGAAAACACTTGCTGCTCGATCTTGACCGGCACGCCGTCGCGGATGATGCGGATCCCGACCGCGTACACGGCCAGCGGCACCGGGTCGGCCAGGCCGAAGTCGCGTCCGGCTGCGGCCCAGCCGTTGTAGACGCCGCCCTGGTTGCGGGTCGGGTAGCAGGCGGTCAGCGTGTTCGACGTGCCGCGGCCCATGTCGTAGGCGCCGCCGCCGGTGAGCGTAAAACCCGGCGGCAGCCATACCTGCGCCGTCGGCCCGGTCGCCCGGGTTGCCACGCCAACGAATGCATAACTTTCGATCACAATACCCATGTTTTCCAACGCTCTCCGGCAGATTGACTACTTTGCTGCCCAAGAAGGCCGCCATGGATACTTAGCAACTACCGTGCCATGCTGATAAGTGCCGAAATACCATGCAGAATAAGCTTGTTTTTAGGTAAAACATGTCAACGAGCATGTAAATGTGGCGCTATTTACATGTCTGGCGGAAAGGTAACGCGTAAGCGGCTGAGGTGTTATTGACACGCGACGTGTAAAAAACGTGTAAGCGGACCACTCTTTACATGTCAACAATTGTCGCCCTTGCTCTATAATTGGCAAATACTAAACGCGGTACCATGGAGACCCCGGTGAATGATGTTGATAACACGTTGACGACGCAGCTTTTCTCGCAAAAAAATGGCATCATGAGTGCCTTGCTGGGCCTGACCATCCTGTGGCATCCGGAAACGGAGCGCATCGGCGAGCAGTTCATCGGCCCGGCCGAGGAAGGCACGATCGAGGTATGCCGCTATACGCCGCTGTTCTTCCGTCCCGGCCAGGACGGCATCGCGCTCGGCCACCGCGCGATCGCGCGCGCGCCGCTGGTGGTGCGCCGTACCAGCGACGACAGCGTCGAGCTGGCCGCACCCGACAGCCGCATGGCGCTCGAAGTCAATGGCGCGGTGTTGAGCGGCACGCGCCGCTTTACGCGTGACGAAGTCAAAGGCGGCGTGGTGCTGGGCCTGGGCGGCCATGTGCTGCTGTGCCTGCACTGGATGACGAGTTTCCCGCGCCCTAACCTGTTTCCGGGCTTGTTGGGCGTGAGCAGTGGCGCGATCGCCACACGCGAGCTGATCCGCCAGGTGGCGGGCACCGACCTGGCCGTGCTGCTGCTCGGCGAAACCGGCACCGGCAAGGACGTGGCCGCGCGCGCCATCCACCAGGCCAGCAAACGCAGCGCCAATCCGCTGGTGGCGGTCAATATGGCGACCCTGAGCGAGTCGCTGGCTGCGGCCGACCTGTTCGGCGCGGTCAAGGGCGCTTACACGGGCGCGCAGGCGCCGCGCCAGGGCTTGTTTGCCGAGGCCGACGGCGGCACCCTGTTTCTCGATGAATTGGGCGACACCCCGGCCTCGGTGCAGCCGATGCTGCTGCGGGTGCTGGAAACGGGCTCCTACCGCCCGCTTGGCGCGAGCACCGATGCGCGCACCACGGCGCGCCTGATCGCCGCCACCGACCAGGACCTGGACGCGCGCGGCTTCAACCAGCCTTTGCTGCGCCGCATGGAGGCCTTCGTGATCCGGGTGCCGACCCTGCGCGAGCGGCGCGAGGATATCGGCGTGCTGCTGCTGCATATGCTCAAGGGGTGCGAGTTGAACAACGCCGAGCTGGCGGCGTTTCCGCCGGCGCTGGTGTCCGAGATGTGCAATTACGATTGGCCGGGCAATATCCGCCAGTTGGCCAATGTGGCGCGCAGGATGGTGATGGCCTTGCAGGCGGGCGAGCGGCCGGTGCTGTCGCAATACGTGCATGCGCCGGCGCCGCCGCGCGCCCCCGGCCTGGGCTACCCGGCGTCGGCCGCGCAGCCGCGCAGCGCCAGCCAGAAAGCGCCGGCGGACGCCGCGCCGCGCCGCAAGCTTGCCGAGGTCAGCAACGACGACCTGCTCGGCGCGCTGGAAGAACACGGCTGGCAGATCAGCGGCGCGGCCCAGCAACTGGGCTTGTCGCGCCCCTCGCTGTACAAGCTGATCGAAGCGCATCCGGCGATCCGCCCGGCGGCCCTGATTCCGCGCGAGGAACTCGACGCCGCCCTGCATGCCCACGGCGGCGACCTGGCGCGCTGCGCCTCGCGCCTGAAAACGCCGAGCGAAGCCCTGCGCCGCCATTTGCGGGTGCTGGGGCTCGACACCAGCCCCGCCCAAAGCTGATCAGGCCGGAGCGATGCCTCCGCCGACTTCACTTTCCGGCATGCACGCGACCTGGTCGGACGCCGCGCCCGGAGCGAGCGACTCGATGGTTGGGGCAATGCCCCCGCCAACTTCGCTTTCCGGATCGAACACGAACACGCGCCGGCTGCTCGCGCCCGAGGCGCGCGTGATCAGCACGGTCAACACAAACGACACTTCCCAGCGGCCGGTACAGGCGCCGACAGTCAGGTGCTTATCCCATTTCAGCGCCTTTTTGTGATACAGCGGATCGTCACTGTCGGCCTTGTCCCGCAAGAACTGTTCTGCCGGGATCTGGACGCTGGCGCCCTTGACGCACACATGCTCATTATCGATGAACGGCGATGGCGGCGCGTACTCGGGCAGCACGCCCGGCGCGATGGAACGAATCTGCGGACGCGTGATCAGGGTACAGTCGAGCACCTGGAACGATTCGAATTGCTCGTAGCCGCCGGCGCGGATGCGGATATGCATCTGCTCGCCCACCGTGAAATAGATGGCGCCGGCATAGCGGCCCTTGACCGGATTGCCATTGCCATCCTTGCGGCTGAACTTCCATTCCAGTGTCTCGCCGATCTGGTTAATATCGAAGTTTGCTTCCAATAGCATCGATGTCGGTTTTTTCATTTTTCGCCTTTGGTGGTGGATTGGAGATAGCGGGGGTCGCGCCGCAACGCGGTCAGGTCGGGCTCCGACCGGATCAGGTTGGCCGGATAACCGCGCTCTTGCGCGATCATCAACTCGGCCAGTGCAGTGTCGCGCTCACCCAGGATTTCGTGCGACATGGCTGCGCGGAAATGCACATCGGCACTGGACGGATCGGCCTTGAGCGCCTGGCGCGTGTACAGGATGGCGGCGTCGCGGTCGCCCACGCGCGCCGAATACAAGCCCATGCGCGAGATCAGCACCGGTTTCGACCCCGAGCGCTCAAGCAGCGGCTTCAACAAGCCGACCGCCTGGCGATAGGCGTTGTTCGAGGCGGCGGTGCGGCCGGGTATCCAGCGCAAGGTATCGCCCAGGTTGGCCCAGCGCAAATAATCGTTCGGATTGCCTTTTGCCCCGGAAACCGATTCTTCAAAGGCTTGCGCGGCGCCCACGTAATCGCCGCGGTTGAACAAGACATTGCCCAGATTGTTGTAGAGCCGGCCGCTCGGGCGCACCTGCAGACCCTGCTGCAACACTTGCAGCGCTTCATCCGTGCGGTTCTGGCGCAACAGCGCCGAACTCAGGTTGGCATAGGCGATCACCGCATCGGGCTCAAGCGCGATGCTGCGGCGGAACGATTGCTCCGCCGCCGGGTACTTGCCCTGGTGATGGTAAAGCGTCCCCAGCAAGTCGAGAAAAACATGATCGCGCGCATGCATGCGCACCGCATCGAGCAAGGTTTGCTCCGCCTCCGGATAGCGCCGCATGCGGGTCAGGGCATCGCCCTTGAGAAGCAATCCGAAGCGGTCCATCGGATCGAGCCGCAAAGCCTTGTCGGCAAAACCGAGCGCTTCCGCGTCGCGTTGCTGTCCCATCCGCACCACGCCCTGCGCCGCGTACGCCAGCGCCAGCTGGTCGTTCAGTTTCAAGGCCAGCTGGGCGCTGGCGTCGGCCCGGCGCAGCCAGACATCGTCGCGCGTGTCGCCCGTATGGCGCAGCGCGTAGGCCAGCGAGAGCCCGGCCGCGGCGGCGGCGTGATCCGGCTGACGGTCGAGGATCGAGCTGAAGTTGCGAATCGCCAGGTCGAGGCTTTCGTCGCGGTCGAAGGTGGTCAGGGCCGTCAGTCCGCCGCGCATGGCGGCCGACTCGGAAAAGAAGGGCGTGTGCTGTCCGAACCACGCGGTCGGGATCAGCGCTTGCGCGGCGCCGATGGCGCACACGACGACAGCGGCGGCGACCAGGCCGTAGCGCCGCGCCGGCGTGTTCAACAGCGCGCCGGCGCGGCGCTTGAGCGAGCGCGCCGGCGCCGCCGACGACGACGGCGCGCCCGGCCCGCCGCCCAGCGCGGCGAGCGCCGCGCGCACCGCCTGCATCGAGGCCAGGCGGTCCTCGGGCTGGCGCGCCGCCATGGACCGCACCAGGGCGATCAGGTCCGGGCTGGCGTCCGGGGGAAACGGCCACACGCCCGAGGACGACTGGATATGGGCGGCGGCCAGGGCCAGCCCGCTCAGGTGCGAAAACGGGCGCGTGCCGGTCAGCAGTTCATACATCACCACGCCCAGCGCATACACATCGCTTTGCGGGCTCAGGGTGGAGCCCATCATCAATTCCGGCGCCAGGTAGGCGATGGTGCCTTCGGTCTGGTCGAACACCACCGATTCGGTCGCTTGCGGGTCGATCTTGCGCGCCAGCCCGAAATCCATGATGCGCACCCTGCCGCCCGGTTCGAGCATCAGGTTGGCCGGCTTGAGGTCGCCGTGGATCAGCTTGGCGGCATGGGCTTCGCACATGGCGTCGGCCACCTGGTCGACGATGTCGAGCACCTGGGCCTCGGGCATCGGGCCGCGCTTGCCGGCTTCGCGCAAGGTGCAGCCGTCGACGAATTCCATGATGATCGATTGCTGGGCGGCGTCGCCCTCGATCGAGAAGATGCGCACGAAGCCGGGATGGCGCAGGGACGCGGCGAGGCGCGCCTCGTCGAGCAGGTTTTCTGGTCGCGCCGAAAGCAGTTGCGGCTTGAGCCGCTTGATGGCGATAATACGCTGGAGCTTGGAGTCCCAGGCTTCGTACACTTGCCCGAAGCCACCCTCTCCCAACAGTCGCTTCAGCTGATAATGGCCCGGTCCCTGCTCTTCATCCTGCAAATTGCGCTCCACGTTATATTAGTTGCAAAAACATTTCCGTAGTGTACATGTTTGGCACTGTCAATGACAAATAAGTTTCATGTCTTATCATGAGTGTAACAACGTGTAAGTAGCAGCGCCGGCATGCGCCGTTTGCCTATAGTGATCGGATCAGAATAAGGAGTGCCTTGCCATGAAACACCTCATACTTGTCGGAACCTTGCTCGCGCTGGGCGGCTGCGCCAGCTATCCGTCCGCGCCGGGCTATGCCAACGGCGGCTACGCCCAGCCGTCCGACCCGTCGCAGTGGCGCGTGGTGTCGGTCACGCCGGTCGCGCCGGGCACCGGCGACAAGGTGGCGGCGGCCTCGCCCAACGGTTCGCGCGTCGAATATTCCTCGCGCCCGGTCAGCGTGACGCAGCCGGTCTACGTCCAGTCGCCCATCTACGTACAGCAGCCGGTGTATGTACCGGCTCCGGTGTACATCGAGGAACCGATCTGGTATCCGCCGGTGTCGCTCAGTCTGGGATTCGGCTTCGGGCGTTCGTGGGGCCATCACGGCTACGGGCGCGCCCATGTGGGGCGCGGCTGGCGCCACCGCTGAACACGCCTACAGGTAGCCCGTTTCGGCGGGCGCCTTGTCCCACTCGTCGTTGCGCCCGTCCACGTAGCGGACCGGCACCCACGACAGTTCTTCATCCGACACGCCGTCCAGGCAGGCCACGCTCACGCCATAAAACTTGCCGAGCCGGGGCGACTGGCCGATGCTGAACGGGCGCACGCCGCAATGGCGGCAAAACAGGTGATGCTCGACCCTCCGGTGAAACTGGTAGTCGCCCAGCTCGGACGCCCCGCACAGCAGGCGGAACGATTCCGGCTTGACGATGGCCGCCCACCAGCGGATCTTCTTGCACATCGAACAGTTGCAGCGCAAGGTCTCCAGGCTCAGGTCAATATCGGCCTCGAAGCGCACCGCGCCGCAATGGCAACTTCCAAGATACGTTTTCATCGTCAGTTCACAGCCCCGCAGTATCGTCTCGATGAGGTTAAGTTTCAGTCAAGCATGCAAGCTGAGTGTACCAGCAAGGAACGCGCTAGCGCCACCCGCTTACGCGACGCTCTTGCCAATGGACAATCGCCCATCCAGCTTGTATGCTTGCCTGCATGAACATCACCCAACAGATCGCCCTGACCCTGAGCACCGTCGCCCAAGCCAAGGCCGCCAACTGGCGCGCCTTTGCGGCGCTGGCCGGCATGCTCCTGATGATCGGCGGCATGGTGGCGATGATGTGGTTCCTGTCCTCGCAACCGACCCTCGACCTGCGCGGCTGGCTGTGCGGCGGCGCCAGCCTGGCCGGGCTGGCCCTGTGGCGCGCGACCTTGCCGCTGGCGGTGCATGAGGTGGAGCGGCGCCGGCTGCGCGGCGGCGGGCGCTGACGCGATGTTCGCAAGCCGGGCGGGCGGTGCGGTAAAATTGCGCACCATTCCCACCTCACCTTGCGCCACCGATCCATGCCAGAGCATTTCAACCACTTGCGCAGCGTCGCCCACTGATGCGCCTGCGCTCCCACTATATCGTCCTGGCCCTCTCGATCGTCGTCCCGGTCGCCGTCTTCGGTGCCATTGCGCTGCACATTTTGCAGGACACCCAGCACAGTTCGGCCATCGGGCGCATCGAGCAAAGCGCCACGCTGACCGCGCGCGCCATCGACGCCGATATTTACCGCGCCCAGTCAGTGCTCAAGGTGCTGGGGCGCTCGCACGCGCTGGCGCAGGGCGACCTGGCCCACTTCGACGAGGAAGCGCGCGAGGCCAGCGCCGCGCCGGGCGGCTGGATCATCCTGTACGACAGCCACGGCCAGCAGTTGCTCAATACGCGCCGCGAGTACGGCATCGCCCTGCCCAAGCGCCCCGATCCGGAACAGGTCGGCGCCATGCTGGCATCAAACCAGGGCCAGGTCACCGGCATCAAATGGGGCGAGGTGCTGAAGAACCATTTCGTGATATTTTCGTGCAGGGCAAGCAAAGCCTGCAACGCGCGCACGGCGGCCTGGGCATCGGCCTGTCGCTGGTGCGCCGGCTGGTCGAGTTACATGGTGGCTTTGTGCGCATCGACAGCGAAGGCAGCGGCAAGGGCAGCACCGCCACCGTCACCCTGCCGCGCCTGGCCGGGTGCGGCCAGCGCGCCGGCGCAGCGCCTGCGCCGCGTGATGCTGGTGGAAGACAACGCCGACGCGCGCGAGATGATGTCGATGCTGCTGCAACTGCGTTCCTGCGAGGTGGTCAGCGCCGCCAGCGGGCTTGAGGCGATTGCCACGGCCCTGGCCACGCAGCCGCAACTGGCGCTGATCGACATCGGCCTGCCCGGCATGGATGGCTATGCGCTGGCGCGCGCGCTCAAGGCCGACGCCCGCACGGCCGGCATCGAACTCATTGCGCTGACCGGCTACGGCAGCGAAAAAGACCGCAACGACGCCATCGACGCCGGGTTTGCGCGCCACTTCACCAAGCCGATCAGGCTGGAAGACCTGGATCTGGCGCTGGCGTAAGCGCCGGGTCAAGTCCGAGCGCCGCGCGCAGCGCAAGCGCATTGGGCAGCGCCGCCCCGGACGCCGTGTTATCGAAAATGATCCAGACGTCGCGCCCCTGCTGCGCGTGGATGGCCATGTCGCGCGCCAGCTGCGCAATATAGGCCGGCGAATACGAGGAGTAGTAGATGCGCGGCGAGCCATGCAGGCGCACGTAAATGGCCTGGGTGGTCGGCACGTGCGGCCCTTCCTGGCCCTTGGCCGGATCGGCGATCACGCGCGTGACGCCCGCGTTTTCAAGCAAGGCGGTGGCATCCTCGCCGAACCAGGTGGGGTGGCGCGCTTCGCAGGCGAGCATGCAGCCGAAAGTGTCTTTCACGCGCGCGAAAAAATCCCCGGCGAGGCCGGCGTTAAATCCGAACTTGGGCGGTAGCTGCACCAGCAGGCAGCCAAGCTTGTCGCCCAGCGCCCCGGCTTCGCTGGCGAACTGGCGCAGCGGCGCCTCGATGCCGGCCAGGCCCGCATCGTGCGTGATCGCGCGCGGCATCTTGACCGCAAAACGAAACGCCGGTGGCACGCTCGCGGCCCAGCGCGCGTAAGTCTTGCTCTGGTGCGGCCGGTAAAAGGACGAGTTGATTTCGACCGTGCCGAGCACGCGGGCGTAGCGCTCCAGGTGACTGCCTTCGGTCCCGAACGAGGCCGCCGCCTCGCGCGCAATGGTCCAGCCGGCGCAGCCGATGCGCAGCACGCCGGGCGCCTGATGTGATGTATTTGCCATGATGCGAAAGTGTAGCAGCCCTCGCGCGCCGAGCCGAACACGCTTGGACGGCGCGCGGTCTACAATGGCGTTTTACCAATCTGTACGCAGGAGGATTTCATGACCGACCCCGTCCACATCGTCTGCCCGCACTGCGAAGCGGTCAACCGGCTCGCCCAGGAGCGGCTGAACGACACGCCGGTATGCGGCAAGTGCGCGAAAGAGCTGTTCGCCGGCGCGCCGATCGACGTCAACACGGCGCGTTTCAACAAGCACATCGAGCGCAACGACATTCCGGTGCTGGTCGACTTCTGGGCCGAATGGTGCGGGCCGTGCAAGATGATGGCGCCGGCCTACCTGCAGGCGGCCAAACGGCTCGAACCACGCGTGCGCCTGCTCAAGGTCGATACCGAGCACTTGCAAGACCTGGCGGCGCGCTACAACATCCGCAGCATTCCCACGCTGGCGCTGTTTCGCAACGGCCGCGAGGTGGCGCGCCAGCCGGGTGCGATGGACCCCCTGTGTCAGACTACTTGTCGGGTGTGTTTTTGAACAAAGTATGTCGTGATCTTGAGCGTTGTAGTGGGGTTTTTAGGGTTCGTTCTTGTGCTGTACTTTTGACATCGTTTCCGGGAGCGGGG
>NZ_WHJF01000096.1:0-26411 GCF_011682185.1 Massilia genomosp. 1 | reverse complement strand
TGCCGATGTAGCGCTGTTTGGCGTCGAAGCGGTAACGCTCTTCGCGCCCCAGGTTGTCGGTGACGACGGTTTCCTGTTCCAGGTAGCGAAGGCTCCACGAGCGGCCGTCGTTGACCCAGTTGCGCGTGACCTTGCCGCTGGCGGCGTACTCGTCGTATTCATAGCGCGATACCAGTCCGCCTGGCTGGCTGTGTTCGACCATCACGTGATTGCGATAGACGAACTGGCGCATCACGTCGCCCTTGCCGTTGCTGACCTTGGACAGGTTGCCGCTTGCGTCGTACTCGTACGAGACCAGCAGTTCGGTGTCGCTCTCGGGCTCGGCCGGCTGCATGACAATGCTGCGCAGGCGCGGGTAGCCGCGGTGGTCTTCGAACGCCAGCAGGTAGCCGCGCCCGGCGCTGTCCTCGACCCGCTCGGGCAGCTGACGCAGGTTGTAGGAAATGGTGATTCGGTTGCCGTTGGCGTCCCTCTGCCCAACCAGACGGGCGATGTTGCTGGTGGTATCGGGCAGGGCGAACAGATCGCGCTCCCCTTTGTCGTCAACCAGCTCGAAGCAGCGCTCGTGCGTGCGCACCAAGGTGATTTTCTCGGACGGCGAGTACAGCGATTCGCCGATGCCCGGCAACGAGAAGGTGATCTCGCGTGCGAACGGTGCGAGCACGACAACGCTGTCGACGTTGATTTCCAGTGCAATCGACAGTGGTGTTTCCCAGCCGGAGCCCAGCCACCCGGCTTGCCGTTGGGCGGAGCTGTAAGTGCGTTGCCAGATCAGAGGTAGCGCTGCCGGCAGGGCGAAGTCCAGGTCCATCGCGTCGGCGAGGAACTTGCTTCCGGAAATAGGACTGACGGGAGCTCCTACAGGTGGTACGCATTTTACGCACGGTATGTTAGCCTGACCTTCATTCGGCGCTTCGTTCTGCTTGGGCTTGGCAGCCTCCGGCTTTGCTGGCGCCGGTTTATCCGCACTAGGAGCCTTGCCCGCGCCCTCGGCCCCTGCCCGGTTTTTTATCTTCAAGGCGGGATGGTTCAAAACGATCTTCTCGTTCTTTACCAACCAGGCGGCAAATCCCTGTCCTAATTTGCTGCTGCCGATCTTTTCAATCACCTTGGCCGTGAGTTTACCCGCGTACACCGCCACGAGCGCCGCCAGTAGTCCGATAATGAGGATGAACTTGCCTTGTGCGAAGGCCGTTGCCGACGCATGGATCAGTTCGCGGCGTTTTGTACGCTGGCTTTCCGGCAGCATGCCGGCACGGATAGCTAGCGCGAAACCCTCGATGATGGGCGAAAAAAGCATCGACACAACGGGCCAGAAAGCTTTTACCAGGTCTTTCAGGCCCATCAGCGCCATGATGGCGGTTGCAATTTCCAAGCCAGCCTGAGCGCCGACGACCGCGCCAGGCACCGCACCAACGCCGCCGGCCAAAGCGCCAAGGGCGCCGCCCACGGCCCCGCCCAAGACCGCGCCGCCCCCAAGATACATTGCCGTTTCTCTGGCTACTTCCAAGAGGATGGTTTTGACCACCCTGAAGTCGACCCCCTGGACGGTGGCCGTTAAGCGCTCTAGTACAAGACGGTTCGATTCGTTCAGCGCATCGTTGACCGCAAGAACAAGGCGTCCTTGCGGAAATTGCTCCGCCACATCTCTGAGGTTGGGTAAAGGATGGTCTCGGGAAAACTGTTTCAGATGTTTATGAAAATCGTCGACAGCCTTCGCGCCGCCCGGCAGGTAAGTCCGCTCCAAGTCGTTCAGGACTCTGCCGAATTGCGGAAAGTCTTTAGAGAGGTCAATATTGAACATGGAGCGGCTCTTTCTTCGGGTGTAACGGAAATCAGCGTGGTTGATATTGGGAATGCAATCTTGTGCTTACATCATTTTATACGATATTGAACTGCCAACTCAAAAACCGGGCTGATGTGGACGAATTACCAGCTCGCATGAGCTCCGCAACGCCAGGCTCAGCGCCGCTGGCCCGGTGTGCCTTCAACAGGTCCGACCGGTAGCGCGGCAGGCCTGTCCGCCCGCGCTGGCGTGGCAGGCGCCTGCGGCGTAGCGGCCAGGCGCGGCACCCGGCGCGCCGTTTCAATACCCTGGTTGAACAGCACCTGAAACGGGTTGCCCAGGTAAGGCAGCACCATCACAATCACCAGCATGCCCACCCCCAGTGTGATCGGAAAGCCAATCCCGAAAATGTTCAACTGCGGCGCGGCGCGCGTCAAAATGCCCAGCGCCACCTGGGTAATGAGCAGCGCCGCCACGATCGGCAGCGACAGGTGCAGCCCCGCGCTGAAGATCAGCCCGCCCCATTTGGCCATTTCCCATTCCGCTGACGACGACATCGGCGTGGCCGAAATCGGCATCGTGATAAAACTCTCGGCCAGCGCTTCGAGCAGCACCAGGTGCGCATTGGCGGCCAAAAACGCCATGGTCGCAATCAGCGCCAAAAACTGGCTCACGGCCGACGAACGCCCCTTGGTCAGCGGGTCGAAAAAGCTGGCAAAGCCCAGCCCCATGGTCAGGCTGCAGATTTCGCCGGCCATTTCGATGGCGGCGAACACCAGGCGGATGGCAAAGCCCATCGCCACCCCGATCAGCAGTTCCTGCACCAGAATCAACAGCCCCGCCATCGACAGCGGATCGGCCGCCGGCAGCGCCGGAATGGCCGGCGCGATAATACTCGCCAGCAGCACCCCGAGCGCAATCTTGACAGGCACCGGCACGCTGGCGTTACCAAACAAGGGCGCGGCCGTGATCAGCCCGAGAATGCGGGTCAGCGGCCACAGCAGCCCTGCGATCCACGCATTCATCTCGATGCTGGTAATGGTAATCATGCGAGGGAGTGCGACGCGCGCGTGCGCGTCAGTTGACCAAGCCGGGAATGCCCGTAAACACCTGGCGCATGTAGTCGAGCATGACCGCCAGCATCCACGGTCCGGCCACGATCAGGGCGACAAAAATGCCGACCAGCTTGGGAATGAAGGACAGGGTCGCTTCATTGATCTGGGTGGCGGCCTGGAAGATGCTGACAATCAGGCCGATGATCAGCGCCACCAGCAGCATGGGCGCGGCCACCATCAGGGTCACTTCCATGGCCGTGCGGCCCATTGTCATGACGCTTTCGGGAGTCATCGGCAGCCTCGCTAGTAGAAACTCTGGGCGAGCGAGCCGAGCAGCAGTTGCCAGCCATCGACCAGCACGAACAGCATCAGCTTGAAGGGCAGCGAAATGACCGCCGGCGACATCATCATCATCCCCATCGACATCAGCACCGACGCCACCACCATGTCGATGATGAGAAACGGAATGAAGATGGCGAAGCCGATCTGGAACGCGGTTTTCAGTTCGCTGGTGACAAACGCCGGAATCAGTATGCGCAGCGGAATGTCTTCCGGCCCCTGCAAGGCGGCCGAGCGCGAAATCTTGACAAACATGGCCAGGTCGGCCTGGCGCGTCTGCCGGATCATGAAGGTTTTCAGCGGCGCCACGGCGCGGTCCATGGCGACGTCCATCTCGATCTTGTTTTCTTGCAGCGGCTGGTAGGCGTCCACATAAATCTTGTCGAACACCGGACCCATGACGAACAGGGTCAGGAACAGCGCCAGCCCCACCATCACCTGGTTGGGCGGGGCCGACTGGGTGCCGATCGCCTGGCGCAGCAAGGACAGCACGATGATAATGCGGGTAAAACTGGTCATCATCAGCAGCACCGCCGGGATGAACGAGAGCGCCGTCATCAACAGCAGCGTCTGCACCGGCAGCGAGTACGCCGTGCCGCCGCCCGCCGCCGGCGCGCTGGTGAAGGTCGGGATGCCCGGCGCAGCCAAGGCCAGCGCGGGAAATCCGAGCGCCAGCAGCGCTAGCCAGCGCCGCGCGTGCTGCGTCAAAACAGTAGTGCGCTTAGCGTCCATTGCGTTTGTCGATCGTCTGTTTCAGCCATTCGGCAAACGTGCCGGACGCGGGGCCGTTGGTCAGTACGGCGGGGCCGCCCGCGCTTTCCTGCCTGGGCATGGTGGCCAGCGCGTTGATGCGGCCGGGCGAAGCGCCCACCACGATCCACTGGTCGCCCACTTCGATGACGATCACCCGTTCGCGCCCGCCCAAACTGAGCGCGCCGATGGTGCGCATCTGGGCCGCGCCGGCGGCCGCCTGCGGGCCGAAGCGCTTCATGAACCAGACCATCGCGCCCAGGAGCGCCAGCACCAGGGTCAGGGCGAAAATGGTTTGCAGCAGGTTGCCGGCCGATGGTCCCGCCATCGGACCGGGCGTTGCTGGCACGGCGGCGGCGGGCAGGGCGGCCACAGGCGCCGGGGCAGGAGCAGGGGCCGCAAGCACGGCAACGCTGGCCGGTGCCTCGGCGGCGGCGGGAACCGATGCCGCTGGCACCGAAGCGAGCGGCGCCGATGCCGCTGGAACCGACGCGACCGGCGCCGAAGCGGCGGCAGGAACGGACTTAAGCGGCGCCGATGCCGCGGGCGCAGCCGCACCGGCCGCCTGGGCGGCAACCAAGCCCGGCGCCAGGCTGCACGCCAGCGCCACGGCGGCAAGCAAGCGCGCCGTCATTTATTGAGTTTTCGAATCCGTTCGGACGGCGTGATGATGTCCGTCAGGCGAATACCGAATTTATCGTTCACCACCACCACCTCGCCCTGGGCGATCAGGCAGCCGTTCACCAGCACATCCATCGGCTCGCCGGCCAGGCCGTCAAGCTCGACCACCGAACCCTGGGCCAGTTGCAGCAGGTTCTTGATGGCGATCTTGGTCCGTCCCAGCTCGACCGTGAGCTGGACCGGAATGTCGAGGATGAAGTCGATATCGTTCGGCGTGTCGGGCCTGGTGCCCTTGTTCGAAAAATCCTTGAACACGGCCGCGCTGGCAGCCTGGCTTTGCAGGGCGTCGGCTTCCGCCTTGGCCTGCTCGGCAATGGCCGCGCCCCAGTCGTCCATTGCGTCGTCATCGGTAGTATCGGACATAGTGCTCTCCTAAATTATTTGGTGTCCGCATTGGCGAGCAGTTTCTCGACCTTTAGCGCATATTGTCCGTTGAGCACGCCATACGTGCAATCCATCACCGGCACGCCATCGACGGTGGCCTGGATCTGTTCGGGTACGTTGAGGGGGACGATGTCGCCCACCTTGAAATTGAGAATCTCGTCGAACGAGGCGCGCGCCGTGCCCAGCACCGCCACCAGCTCGACTTCGGCGATCTGGATCTGCTGCGTCATGAGGCGAATCCAGCGCTTGTCGACTTCCAGCGCCTCGCCCTGCAGGCTGGAGGTGAGCGTGTCGCGGATCGGCTCGATCATCGAATACGGCATGCAGATGTGGATCTGGCCGCTCACCGAACCGAGCTCGATGGTGAACGTGGACGAGACCACCACCTCGTTCGGGGTGGCGATGTTGGCGAACTGGGTATTCATCTCGGAGCGGATGTACTCGAACTCGACCGGATACACCGGTTCCCACGATTTCGCATACGAATCGAACACGATATCGAGGATGCGCAAGATGATGCGTTGCTCGGTCTGGGTAAAGTCGCGGCCCTCGACCCGGGTATGGAAGCGCCCGTCGCCGCCGAACAGATTATCGACCAGCAAAAACACCAGGCCCGGATCGAACACGATCAGGGCCGTGCCGCGCAGCGGCTTCATGTGGACCAGGTTGAGGTTGGTCGGCACCACCAGGTTGCGGATGAATTCGCTGTATTTGGAGACCCGCACCGAGCCCACCGACACTTCGGCGCTGCGGCGGATGTAGTTGAACAGCCCGACCCGCAGCAAGCGCGCGAAACGCTCGTTGATGATCTCGAGCGTCGGCATGCGCCCGCGCACGATCCGTTCTTGCGTGGCCAGGTTGTAGGTGCGTACGCCCGTGTTGTCTTCGGGCGCGGAGGCTTCGTCGGCGTCGCCGTTGACGCCCTTGAGCAGCGCATCGACTTCTTCCTGCGAGAGAAAATTATCGGCCATGGAGGATCACTGGATGATGAACTGGGTGAACATGACTTCGTTGACTTCCTGCGGCTCGTCGTGCTCGGTGAACGGCTTCTTGATCGCGTCCATGACTTCCTCGGCCAGGCGGGTCTTGCCTTCGACCGTGGTCAGCTCCGACGATTTCTTGGCCGACAGCAGCAGCAGCACGCGGCTGCGCACCTTCGGCATATTGTTCTTGACCAGGTCGGCCTGTTCCTGGCCGGCCATCTCCAGGGTGATCGAGACCTGCAGCATATGCTCCAGCTCGCCGTCCGGTTGCAGGTTGACGGTAAAGACCTCGAGCGGGGCGAACACCGGCGCCGCGTGCGCCTTGGCGGCCTTTTTCTTCTTTTTGCTCGGCTTCGCGGTTTCTTCGGCGTCGTCGCCACCCTTGTCGTGCATCAGGAACCAGCCTGCGCCGCCACCACCGAGCACCAAGACGGCCACGATCGCACCGATCATGGCCATTTTCTTCGATGGCGGCTTGACGGCCGCGTCAGGGGGAGCTGCAGCTTTCATGTTTGCTTTCGCTTTCAAAGTACCTCAAGACGACGTCGGTGGATCATGCCGTCATTATGTCATTATCGCGAGGAAATGAGCGGGCAGATGCGTGGAAAACAGGGCCGATCGCGGCCCAACTCGTGGCTTGGCATCGACATCCGATGCGCTTTTCATACGCTCGCTTGCGCGCATGGCCGGGAAGGCTAGGCAAATCGACAAGTCCGCCTGCCTGGCCTGATCAGGCGAAGGTGTCGACCAGGCCCAGGCCGGCGCCTTGCACCGGGGTCCTGGCGGCCAGGCGCTCGTTGGCGTCGGCCGCGCTGCCGTTGACGATGCCGCCCACGCCGCCGCTAGCGCCGCCGCCGTTGCCGGCGCTGGCGCGCTCGCCCTGGTCCTGGCGCTGCTCGGGCATGCCGGCGTTGACGCTGGCGTTGCCCAGCGAGATGCCGCTGTCATCGAGCATGTCACGCAGCTTCGGCATGGCGTTTTCCAGCGCCTGGCGCACTTCCAGTTCGCCCGAGGAGAATGTCACGCTGGCATTGTCGCCGCTGATGTTGAGCACCACCTGGACCGGGCCGAGGTCGGGCGGATTGAGCGTCAGGGTGGCGCTTTGTTCCTTGCCGGCCACCATCCAGACGATTTTCTGGCCGACCTGGTTGTCCCAGGCCGGGGTGCCGACCCGCGCCGACAGTTTGTCGGGGCCGCCATTGGCCGCTTGCGCCAGGCCGACGGCGGCTTGTTGCAGCGGCGCGGCAAGCGGCGCCGGCTCGGCCGCCTTGGTGTCGATGGCGGTAATGGCCTCCGGCAGCTCGCGCGCGCTGGCCGCCGGTTTGGCGCTGTCGCTTGGGATGGCCGCCGTTTGCAGCGCCGTCGTTTGGGTCGTTGTACCCTGGCCTTGGGCGCTGTCGGCAGTGGCGCCGGCGGCGCGCGGCATGGCGCCTTCGAGCAAGGCGCGCAGGTCGCCTTGCGGGGCGGCGTCGGCCTCCATCGTCAGGCTCGGTTCGGTCGGCAGGCCCAGCGCGCCCACAGCGGGCGGGGTGGGGCCGCCGTCGACCGTCACGAAGCGCCCGGCCGCCGCCAGGGCGGGTGCGCTGAAGGCGGCCAGGGCCGCGTCGGCCGCCAGGCTCGGGTCGGCGGCGGTGCCGGTGGCGCGGTGTGAGGCCAGCGTGCTCCAGTCCGGGTCAAGGGCGACCGGCGCGGCCGCCGCTTGCGCCGGCTGGGTCAGGCTGGCGACCAGGGCCAGCATGTCGGCCAAGGGCAATTCGGCGCGCGCGGCGGCGGCGGCGGCGCTGTCGGCGGCCGCAGCAGCAGCGGCGCTGTCGTCGCCGGCGGGTGCGCCGCCGTTCTCGCCCGATTGGGCCTGGGGGGGATTGTTCGCTGGCGCTGGCGAGCGGGCCGGCGCGGCGTCCGGCGCGGGCGCGGCGGCCTGCTCGGCCTTGGCGCCTTGTTCCGCACGCTGGGCCGGGGCTTTCTCGGCAGGGCGCGGCGCGGCTGCCTTGGCGGCGGGCGCGGCCGGCTGCTGGCTCATGCCCTGGCGCTGCGCGATCTCGCGCGAGAGGGTCTGGCCGAACTGCACCGCCGGTTGCGCGGCGGCGGCATTGGTGCGCGCCGGGGCCGGGGTGGCGTTCAGGGCAGCGACTTGCTGGGCGATGGGAGTAGTGGACATGGCGGGCGATCGGTTGGTTGTCTTGGCGGCGGCCGGTGCATCAACGTTTGTAATAAGCCTGGCGGGCGGCGTGTTCGTCCATCTGTTTCTGGTCGCGCTTGTTTTCCAGGCGCAAGGCTTCGGTGGCGGCGCGCTCGTTCAGGGTGCGGTACGACACCCGCTTGCGCTCGCTGGCCTGCCACAAGCCCTTTTCCACCGCGCTCCGGTGATGCGCGTGCTTGACGATCTCGCGCTGGCCCATGATGGCGTGCTCCAGCTTGCCCATGAAGGCAATGAAATTGGCGTACGCCATCGGCGTAATGCCGTTGCGCTGGGCCGCGTCCAGCTTTTGCGCGTAATCTTCCAGGTAGCCGAGCAGCATTTGCAGCTTTTGTTCGGTTTCCTCGGCTGCCTTGAGCGCCACCCCCAGCCGCTTGGCGGCATCGTCGGTGTCGCGCTGGGCCAGTTCGAGCAGGGTATCGAGGACGGTTTGTTTTGCCATAATGCATCATTATAGGCATCCCGTCCGCTATTCCATCACGAGAACAGAGCGGTCAATTCGGCCAAGCTCTGCGGCATGCCGATGTTGTCGCCGATCTCCTGGCACAGGAAAGCTTCGATCTTGTCGTTCAGGGCGATGGCCTGGTCGAGCACCGGATCGCTGCCGTGGGCGTAGGCGCCGACCGTGATCAGGTCGCGCGAGCGCTCGAAGCGCGAATACAGTTGCTTGAGGCGCCGCGCCGCGTGCTGGTGGGCGGTGCTGGTAATGGTGTGCATGGCGCGGCTGATCGATTGCTCGATATCGATGGCCGGATAGTGGCCGGACTCGGCCAGGCGCCGGTTGAGCACGAAGTGGCCGTCCAGGATGGCGCGCGCCGAGTCGGCGATCGGGTCTTGCTGGTCGTCGCCTTCGGTCAGCACGGTGTAGAAGGCGGTGATCGAGCCGCCGCCCTGCAGGCCGTTGCCGGCCCGTTCCACCAGCACCGGCAGCTTGGCGAACACCGACGGCGGATAGCCCTTGGTGGCCGGCGGCTCGCCGATGGCCAGGGCGATTTCGCGCTGCGCCATCGCGTAGCGGGTCAGCGAATCCATGATCATGAGCACGTTCTTGCCCTGGTCGCGGAAATGTTCGGCAATCGCCGTGGTGTAGGCCGCGCCCTGCAGGCGCATCAGCGGCGGTGTGTCGGCCGGGGCCGCCACGACGGCGGCCCGCGCCAGGCCTTCCGGTCCGAGGATGTGTTCGATGAATTCCTTGACCTCGCGGCCCCGTTCGCCGATCAGGCCGACCACCACCACGTCGGCCTTGGTGTAGCGCGCCATCATTCCCAACAGCACCGATTTGCCGACCCCGGAACCGGCGAACAGGCCCAGGCGCTGGCCGCGCCCGACGGTCAGCATGGCGTTGATCGCGCGGATGCCGACGTCGAGCGTGTCGACGATGGGGGCGCGGTCGAGCGGATTGGCGGGGCGCACGTTGATCGGGCCGCTGTCGTCGGTGAGCAGGGGGCCGAGGCCGTCCAAAGGCCGGCCGGCGCCGTCCACCACCCGGCCCAAGAGGCCCATGCCGACCGGCAGGTGGCGCGCGCGGTCGCTCGGACGGCGCCGCGGATGCGCCACCGAACCCGGACGGGGCAGGGTGGCTTCGACCGGCAGCACCTTGGTGCCGGGGACGATGCCTTCGACATCGCTTTGCGGCATCAGGAACAGGCGGTCGCCGTCGAAACCGACCACTTCCGCCTCGACCCGGTTGCCGCTCGGCATAGGAATGGTGCAGGCGCTGCCGACCGCGAGCTTGAGACCCACGCATTCCATGACCAGCCCGGCCACGCGGGTAATCCGGCCCGACACCAGTTGCGGCTCGACGAAGCCGACCAGGGTGGCGCAGTCGCGCAGGTAAGCGGACCAGCGCGCCGTGTGTTTGTCGGGCGCGGCGGCGGGATCGGACTGGCTCATCGGTTCAGCCACTCCACGTCGTTCTTGCCGAGCGCATGGGCCAGGCGCTGCCAGCGCACTTCGGCCTGGGCGTCGATCTGGTTGCTGGCGGTATCGATCTTGCAGCCGCCCCGGCCGATCTGGGCGTCGTCCACCACGCGCCAGCCGCCCTTGTCGAGTTCTTCGCCGATTTGCTCGCGCACCAGGCGCGCATCGTCCGGATTGAGCATCAGCAAGGCCGGCTGTTGCAGCACCGGCAGGTAGGAGATGGCGTCGCGCACCACCGGGATGATCAGCTCGGGCTTGACCTCGAGCGCGACGCGCAGCATGTTCTTGGCCAGTTGCAGGGCCAGCTCCAGCATGTCGTTGGCGATGCTCTCGTCGGCCTGCGCCAGGGCCTGGGTGAAGCTGGCGGCGATCGCTTGCAGCTTGGCCAGCTCCAGCGCGTTTTCTTCGCGCCCCTGCGCGAGCGCGTCGGCGTAACCGGCTTCGTGGCCGGCCGCCTGGCCCGCATCAAAGCCTTCCTGGCGCGCCTGCTCGCGGATGGCGGCCAGTTCTTCGTCGGTGGGCAGTTCCGGCGCTGGCGGCGCTGGCGGCGCCGCCTCGTCCAGGCGGGTGTCGAGAAACACCGGTTCCGGCTCCGGCACGCGGTCGAAGGAATTCATTTCCCAGCGCTGGTACGCGGTTTGCAGTTCTTTTGGAAGGGTAGCCATCAGACGAAGGAATCCTCACCTTTGCCGAGCACGATCTGGCCTTCGTCGGACAGGCGGCGCACGATCTGCAGGATCTGTTTTTGCTGGGTTTCGACTTCGGACAGGCGCACCGGCCCTTTCGATTCGAGGTCTTCGCGCATCATCTCGCCGGCGCGCGCCGACATGTTGCGGAAGATTTTTTCGCGCAGTTCCTGGGAGGCGCCCTTGAGCGCCATGATCAGCATTTCGGACTGCACCTCGCGCAGCAGGAGCTGGATGCCGCGGTCGTCGATATCGATGATGTTGTCGAACACGAACATCTCGTCCATGATCTTTTGCGCCATGTCGTTGTCGTAGTTCTTGATGTTGTCCATCACCGAACCCTCTTGCTCGCCGCTCATGAAGTTGAGGATTTCGGCCGCCGCGCGCACCCCGCCGAGCGAGGATTTCTTGATGTTCTCGTTACCCGAGAGCAGTTTGGTCAGCACGTCGTTGAGCTCGCGCAGGGCGGCCGGCTGCACCCCGTCCAGGGTGGCGATGCGCAGCACCACGTCGTTGCGCAGGCGGTCGGTAAAGTTGCCGAGGATTTCGCAAGCCTGGTCGCGCTCGAGGTGGACCAGGATGGTGGCGATGATCTGCGGGTGCTCGTTGCGGATCAGTTCCGACACCGACGAGGCGTCCATCCACTTCAGGCTTTCGATGCCCGAGGCGTCCTTGCCGCCCAAGATGCGCGACAGCAGCACCGAGGCCTTGTCGTCGCCCAGCGCCTTGGTCAGCACCTGGCGGATGTATTCGTCCGAATCGAGGCCGACCGTGGAAATGAGTTCGGTCTGCTCGCGGAACGACTCGAGCACCGTGACCACCTGTTCGTGCTGCACATTCTTCATCGTGGCCATGGCCGCGCCGAGTTTGAGCACTTCGCGCGGGCCGAGGAAGCGCATCACTTCGGCCGCCTCGGACTCGCCGATGGCCAGCATCAAGATGGCGGCCTTCTGGATTCCATTATCATTCATTTGTACCTACCCATGCCTTGATGACGTTTGCGACGATGCGCGGATCTTCCTGCGCCAGTTTCTTGGCCAGCGCCAGGTTGGCGCGGTAGCTGTGGTCCTGCGCCGATTCGGCCTCGGCTTCGGCTTCCTGGGCCGCCGCCGCCGCTTCCGCCACGCTGGCCTCGTCGGCCTTTTCTTCCTCGGCGGCGGTGGGCTCGGGCGGCAGTTCGTGCGCCTTGTCGAACTTGCTCATGACCGGGCGCAGCATCGGACGCAGCAGACGGAAGTACAGGAAGGCGATGATCCCGGCCACGAACAGGTACTTGGCGATATCCTTGGCCAGCGGCAGGTTGGCCGGGTCGCGCCACCAGTCGAGCGTGGCGGCCGGCACGTCCGGCTTGTCGACGCCGTCGAAGGCGGCGTTGGTCACGTTGAGCGTGTCGCCACGGTCCTTGTTGTAACCCATCGCTTCCTTGACCAGGTCGTTGATCTGGGCCACCTGGGCGGGCGAGAGCGCCGTCACGGTGACCTTGCCGGTCCTGGCGTCGACCGAACGGCGGTGGTTGACCAGCACGCCGACGGTCAGGCGCTTGACCAGGCCCATCGGGCGCTGCTCGTAGCGGATCGTCTTGTCGACTTCAAAATTGGTGGTGGTGTCCTTGCGCGTCGGGCCGCTGGTGACGCCCGGCGCGGTGGCGGGAGCGCCGCTGGCGGTGAGCGGCGCCGTGGCCAGGCCCGGCGGCTGGTTGGACAGCGCGCCCGGCACGCCGGCCGGGTTGGCGCTGCCGGGGCCGTTCGCTTCCGAGGTTTGCTGGCTGCGGATCGATTGCGGTTCCGGCGGCGAGTTGGGCTTGTAGACTTCGGCGGCGGTGTCGACCTGGGCGAAGTCGATGTCGGCGGTCGCTTCGGCGCGCACATTGCCGGGCCCGACCAGCGGGGTGATCAGCGACTCGACCTGCTTGATGATGTTTTTCTGGACCGCTTCGACGTATTTGAGCTGGTTCGGGTCGAGTTTGCGCCCATTGCCGGTCTTGTCGGGGTCCGACAGCAGGTTGCCGGCCTGGTCGACCACGGTGACGTTCGAGACCGGCAGTTCCGACACGCTCGAAGCCAGCAGGTGGACGATGGCGTTGACCTGGGCCTGGTCGATCACGCGCCCGGTTTGCAAATTCAACAACACCGAGGCGGTCGGCTTTTGCTGCTCGCGCACGAACACCGACGGTTTCGGCAGCGCCAGGTGGACGCGCGCCGAGCTGACGGCGGCGATCGACTCGATCGAGCGCGCCAGTTCGCCTTCGAGCGAGCGCTGGTAATTGACTTGTTCGTGGAACTGGGACACGCCCAGTTTCTGGTTTTCCATCAGCTCGAAGCCGACCGTGCCGCCCTTCGGCAAGCCTTGCGCGGCCAGCTTCAGGCGCACGCCGTGGACCTGCTCGTTGGGGATCATGATCGAGGCGCCGCCGTCGGAGAACTTGTAGGGCACCGCCATCTGGTCGAGCGAAGCCATGATGGCGCCGCCATCCTTGTCGCTGACGTTGGTAAACAAGATGCCGTATTCGATGCGCTGGCTCCACATCCAGACACCGAGCATCAGCGCCAGCACCGCCGCGATGCCGAGACCGCGGATGAAATTCTTTCCGAGCGGAGTCTGCAGGAACGTCGGGGGCGGCGTGTCCTGGGGGGGGATATCGACGAGATCTTCTGCGGTTGCAGCTGCCATGGTGGTGGGTGTCCGACGGGCCAGGCCCGAAACTTGGTAGGAATTTCCCAAACCTGCGCAAAGGCTGGGGCTCAGACGCCATTATGTGGGGAGGGGACCCCGCTCAAAGCATCGAACAGAGCGCGCTTTCGGGCCCTGCTCGACGGCCCGGCGCGCCACCCGGGTGCTATTCTGGCACCCTGACTTCGCTGGTATACATAGTACGTATTGTACGCCCGGCAGTGTGAACAGAGGAAACGACATGAATGTGAACGGAATCGGATCGGACCGCATCGAAGCCATGATGGCCCAGCTCAAGGCGGCGTCCACGCGCCCGGCTGGCGGCGTTGTGCCCTCGGTCAAGGTCACGCCCGAGCCGGCCGTCGCCAAGGTCGATTTTGCCGATGCGCTCAAAAATTCCATCGCCCAGGTCAGCGAGGCCCAGAACAAGGCGGGCGAGCAGGGCAAGGCCTTCACCCTGGGCGACGACCGGGTGAGTTTGTCGGATGTGATGGTGTCGATGCAGAAGGCCAGTATTGGTTTCCAGGCAACCGTGCAGGTGCGCAATAAGCTGGTGTCGGCGTATCACGAAATCATGAATATGCAGGTGTAAGCACGACATGACGATGATATTGCGCGACCGGCTCGACACCCTCAAGACCGACCTTGAGCAGTTTTTTGACGGCGCATTCGTTAGAGAAGACGAGGAACAGCAGGCCAACCGGGCCGCACAGGCATCTCGTTCAATGCCCCAGGCTGCGGAGTGCCGGCGTGATCGACGTCAGTAACGGCTCACTCGCGCTCGGCGCGGATCGCACGATTGGCGGCGACACCCTGCTTGGCGATTTTGCAACAGGCCTGGCGTCGGCGAATGACATCGACAAAGGCGAGCTCAATGGATTCCATGTCTATTTTACCGACCTGGTTTTATGGGGACGGAACTTCGGCGGCTCGCTGCGCTTTAAGAATGAGCGCTTGCGTTTGATCGACCTGGTATGGCGCGATGGCGCTGTGAATCGCCTGGGTTACGACGCCTCGGTGGACGATTTGCTCAGGGAGAAGCGGCAGCTGACCACGATGCTGGCCTCGGCATGGGGACGCCAGCCCACCGATGCCACCACAGGCGTCGACTATTTTCAGTTTTCCTGGGGCCTGGTCATGGTCAGGGCTGACCAGCGCTCCACGCTGTGCAGCATGACGATCGATTATGGTTCGGGAAAAGAGGCGTGATCCGGGGATGCCGGATCACGGCGAACATCCCTGCCTTCACTGATCGTCTGGAATTTTCTTTCTTGCAATATCTCATCAAATCGCGTTTACTCGTGCTTTTACGCGGCCTCAGTGCCGGGAAAGCACGATTGCCGATTCATGGATGAGAAACACGAAACCTTTCCGAACGCACTGGAAGCGCTGATGCTGGTCATCGCCTTGTACATGGCCGAGTACCTGGTGGGGGCGGCGCTGTACGACGTGCGCGGCGCCTTGTCGATGGAACCGCGCGACCTGGGCGGCATGATCATGGTGCTCGGCTATGGCATCGTCTTCACCGCGCTGATGCACTACAAAAACCTGAGCTACCGCGAGCTGTTTCATTCTGCTCGCATGGCGGGGCGCCCCGCCATGCTGGTGCTGTTGCCGGCGATTGCCCTGACGCTGCCCTTGATCTTCATGTCCATGGTCACGCTGGACGCGGCGCTGGTGACGCTGTTTCCCATGACATCCCAAGACCAGGCGCTGCTGGCCAGCCTGAATGCCGGCAGCGTCACCATGATCGTGGCGATCTGCGTGCTGGCGCCGGTGCTGGAGGAGATGCTGTTTCGCGGGATCATCCTGCGCAGCTTCCTGGGCCAGTATCCCAAATGGGCCGCCATCCTGGCATCGGCCGGCCTGTTCGGCTTTGCGCACATGAATCTCTATCAATATGTCGGCGCTGTGATCATCGGCGTCTTTCTCGGCTGGCTGTACGAGCGCACCAGGTCGCTGCTACCGTGTATCGCGCTGCACGCCGCCTACAATACCGCGTGCATCACGCTCGACTGGGGCGACGCCGGCAAGGCGCAGGACAGCTTTGTGCTGTTTGCCGCCTCGACCTGGTTGCTGGCGCTGCTGTTGGGCGCCGCCGGAATGGCCATGCTGTACCGTGCATTGCAGGCGCCGGCAACGCGGCGCGAGCGATGATGCGGGATCGACAGGCAGCCATGTTCTGGCATCTGGACATCGGGCAGGGCGTGCTCGTACATGACCAGATTTCCCATCTTCCCGATGCGTTCGACGTGGCCCAGCATATCGACTGCCTCAGGGAAGACATGCTGCAGATCGGATTCGGCGACCAGCTCTTGCTCGATGTCGGCTGGTATCCTTCGTTCAACCGGAAAGGCCGCTTTCTCCTGCTGCTGGTGAAAGACCAGGAATGGGACAAGCCGCTTGAAAAAGCCAGATTCCATGATGTGGTCTCGCTCAAACAGCGGATCGCCCGGATCGCCGGCAAGCTTGCTTACCCACTTTGAAATGGAAACGCGTATGTCCACCTATTTTCGACAACTGCTGCTGGGCGCGCTCCTGGCGCTTGCCGCGGCCAGTGCCAGCGCGACCAGCCCGTGCCGCGAACCCGAAGGCTGCCTGGACGAGTGGCCGGTATTCGTACTGACTCTGATGGAAGCGCAACTGACATACTGTCCGGCGTTCGCATCTTTCAGTGACGCTCAAAAAGAGGAGCTTTTGCAAGAGAACTTTAAAGGGGAAGGCACGCCCGGCTACCTCGACCGTTTGCGCGCTACCGTACACTATGCCAATCGCGCGGAGATGATTGCGCAGATCCAGGCGCGCCCGAGCGCAATTGAAGACTTGTGCAAGGAATTGTTGGTAAAGAAAAAGTGAGGAGGGCGGCGCCAGCGCCGTCGCCAACCCTTCACGGCGTCAGTTGTCGCAACCGTCGAGCGCCGGTTTACCGCACATCAGGCTGCTGCCGGGAGGATATTTTGTCAGCCCAGGCCGGCGAGGCGCGCGTTGCGTTCGCGTTCGAGCTTGGTGATGTACTTTTGTACGCTGGCAAGTCCGCCGCGCGAAATGTCGACAAAGGCGCAGCCGAGGCGGCGGTTGGTCTTGTCGTTGAGCAGGGTCAGGTCGACCGAGTTGCGGATCATCAGGGTGGTCTGGACCGCGCCCACGTCCGGCAAGTCGATGCGGCAACTGCTGTAGCTGTGGCCGATGGTGCTGTCGAGCACCAGCTTGTTGTCGAGAATGGCGATGCCGCCGCAGCTGATATCGGACAGCGGAAACACATGGGTGCCGCCGCCCAGGTCTTGCGGCAGGCGGATCACCACCGACACCGGGTTGCTGACCGGCGTGATCATGCGGTAGAACTCGCGCCGCTGCAGGCGGATCATGGCCTCCGGCAGCGGCATCACAAAGGCCGGCGTGTCCTCGAAGGTGGTGGCCTGCACTTCTTCCGACGAGAACAGGATGCGGATCTTGTCGAGCGAGGTCTCGAACATGATCCGGCCGACGTTGGCGAAGCGGCGGTGCTGCTCGGGGTCGGCCGAGCCGTCCAGGGTGACGGTGTTGTTGTCGGGATCGACATCGAGGATGGCCGAGACGCATACTTCGGTGCCGCGCCGGATGACCATGCGCACCAGTTGGCGCTTCTCGCCGATGCTGCGCAACAGTGCGATGATTTCCTTGCGCGAGGCGACTTCAAAGTCGTGCCAGCTTTCTATATCGGAATCATTGGTTGATTGCATCTTTGTCTGCCGCTTCTTGTGGTCGGTCAATGAAAAGGGCTGCGTCCGGTGGGGCGGGCAGAGGGCCGCCGGTGGCTTGTGCGGCTTCAATATGATATAGCCAGGCCAGCAGTTCCGCAATCGCCCGATACAGGCCGGGCGGGATCTGGCTGTCCAGGTCCACGCCCATCAGCAGGGCCACCAGTTCTTTCGATTCGTGTACGAAGACACCGGCATCCTTGGCGCGCTCGATGATCTGGGCGGCGACCAGGCCCTTGCCCTTGGCCACCACTTTGGGCGCCGGATCGCCATTGTGATAGGCCAGCGCCACCGCGGTCCGGGTGCGTGTCGGCGGCGCCTCAGCCATTGCCGGGCTCCTGGGTGCGGATGATCAGCGAGGCCAGCGCGGTGCCGGACACATCGAGCGCCGAGGTCAGTTCGCCGGCGCGCGCGCGCAGGGCCTCGCCGGTGCCGGCGCTGGCGGTGCGCAGTTCGATGTGGACCTTGTCGCCGCTGGTGACGATGGTCGCCTCGATCTCACCGAGCAGCGGAAAGCGCAGGCGCATGCCGCTGCGCCAGACCGGTGCGCTGTCCTCGCCGGCGCCGCGTCCGCGCTGCTCGGGAGCATCTTTATGGATTTCCCATTGCAATTCCTGGCCTGGCGCCAACTGGCCTTGCCAGCTCACGCGCGCCTGTTCCTGGGTCGTCAGTTGCAGGTTGATGAGTTGGGCGCTGGCCAGTTCCGCCGCCGCCGAACCTGGCTTGGCGCCGGGCGTGGCCATGGCTTGCTGCATCTGCGGCTCGCGTTGCAGTTCGCTCAGCGCACGCTTGCCGTCGGCCCATTCGGCCACATGCGATTCATAAAACACGCCGCTGCCGCTGATGCTCTGTTCCAGCTTGCGCGCCAGCTCGGCCGCTTGCGGCGCGCCATTCTTGGGGTCGATCAGGGGCGCGGCGCCGGCGATCGCGGGCGCTTTGCCGGATGGCGGATGGCCGATGTCGAGTATGCGCGCGAGCAATTGTCCGGTATTGCTGATTTTCGCCGGCAGGGTGTTGGCGTCGAGCGAGGGCAGGTCGGCGCTGGCGGTCATGGGCGACTTGCCGAGCAGGGTGGCGGCCAGGCTGGTGGTGCGCCCCGCCATATTCGCGGCGGCGGCGCCCTGGCCTTCCTGCGGCGCCGGCTGCGCCTGCGGCAGGACCGGGGGCGGGGTGGCCGTGCGCTCCGGCCCGGCTGCGCCAGCGGGCAAGGGGAGCTGGGGTGCGCCGGCAGCCTGGCCCGGCAACTGGCCCGGCTGGCCGGTGTCCAGGCGAAACTGGGGGCGCGGCGAGACCGACATCAGGGTCATCGGCACCTCGGTGCCGGCTTCCGCCCCTTGGGGCAGGCTCATGCGGGCCTGTTCGCCCGCCACCCTGACTAGAAACGTGCCGTCGTTGAACCTGGACAGCACCGCCACCCGCATCGACTTGCCGAGCTCGGTCGAGAGCGCGCGCGTGAGCGCTTCCTGGCGCGCGTCGCCGACCCCCGGCGTCGGGCGGCCCGGCTCGACTCTGCCGACCTGCCCCGGTCCATCGGTACGCGCCAGCATCGCGAGGACGACTAGACGCCGCCGTAGGCGTTATTCAGGCGGCGCGAGGTGCCGCTGCTGTTGATCATGTGCGACAGCTGCGCCATCCAGGGCGTGGTCAGGTCGCGGATGGTGCGGTCGCAGGCCAGCAATTGCTTGATGATCGCCACTTTCTTGACCCGGCTGGCGCCGTCGAGCAAGATTTGCTGGTCGTTGGCCTGCAAGGCGCTGGCGTGTGCGCCGACCCGTTTTTCGAGCAGGCTCAGTTCATCCCACTCGCCGCTTTCGGCCGCCGCTACCATCTGTTCGGACAGGGCCAGCATGGCTTCGTAGGTGGACAGCACGTCGTCGTTGGTCATGGTCATGGACATCATTCAGGCGCTCACAAGGTTGGAGGTGCGGTTGGGCGCCGTTCCGGACGCGGGATTGACGGCAGGGGCGGCGCCGATGGCGTTCCAGGTTTCGCGCAGCTCGGTCAGCAAGCCCTGGATTTCCACCATGATCTCGATATCGTTTTTCAGGTTCGCCGCCAGCAGGCGCGCGCTCATGTATTCGTACAGCGCATCGAGGTTCTCGGCGATCTGGCCGCCGGCGGTTTTGTCGAGGCTGGCGCGCAAGCCATTGTCGATGATCTGGATGGCTTTCGAGATCGCCTTGCCTTTTTCCGGGATGTTGCCCGACTTCATGTGCATCAGGCCGGTGAGCACCGCCACCAGTGCGCCGTCGAACAGCATGACGATCAGCTTGTGCGGGGAGGCCGCCACGACACTCGTTTCCAGGCCGACTTTGGCGTAGCTGCTTGCGCCCCTGTTGGGAGATCCAAACATAATTAATGTCCTCTTTCTGTCGCTATCGGATGGTGCTGAGGGAGGCGAGCTGCTGCGCCAGGAAGGTGCTCGTCGAACTCATGCCCGAGAGCGTCACGTCGAGCGAAGAATACTGCTTGCGTAAATCTTTTTCGGTCTGGGTCAGGCGGATATTGAGCGCTGCGCGCTGCTTGGCGATATCGGCCAGGCTGGCGTTGATGCCGGCGTTCTTGCCGGAAATGGTGCCCTTGCTGTTGAGATAACTGTCGATCAGCTCGGTGAACTGGGCGCCGGCGCCTTTCGAGATATTCACGGTGCCGCGCTCGCCGATGGCACCGCCGGTGATCTGGATCTGGATCCCGGAAGCGGTCGAGCCGGCGTTGCCGGTCAGGTTCTGGCCGCTGCCGGTGGCGGTGGCGCCGCCGATGGTGCCGGCCACGTCGAGCCCGTCGACCAGGGTCGGCGTGCCCAGCAGGCCGGCGGCGGCGTTGCCGCTGATGCCCACTTTCGAGGTCGAGCCGTATTTGTTCGAGGTGATCGTGAAGATCCCGCTTTCCTGCTTGACCAGCACCCCGGTGCCGCTGGTGGCGCTGGCGCCCGTCGCGCCGACCGCGCCGTTGATGATCGACTGCACGTGGCTGGCCAGGCTGGCCGCCGTGTAGTTACCGGCCAGCAGGGTGGCGGTCGAGGTCACGCCGTTGATGGTCAGCGACAACTGGTCGTTGACACCCTTGGTGATGCTGGTGCCGGCGGCGGTGCTGCCGGTGGCGCTGCCTTGGGTTGCCAGTTGGCTGATCAGCACGCTCTTGGTGCCGACCGTGCTGTTGGTGGTGGAGCCGACAAAGCTGACCAGGCTGTCCGTGGTCGAGCCGACCGTACTGAGCAGCTTGGAAACACCTTCCAGGTCGGCATCGAGCGCTTTTTGCAGCTTGCCGCTGTCGAGCTTGAGGGAACCGTCGGCCTGGAACGACACGCCCAGCTGGCTCATGCTGCTGATGTCGCCATCCATGCCCGGCACCGGCGTGAAGAACATCTTGCGCAGGCTCGATTGCAGGTTGCGCACGGTGGCGTCGCCCAGCAGTACGCCGGCGCCTTTGCCCTCGCTGGCCTTGGGCGCCGTGGTCAGGCCGGCGATCGTCGTGTTCAGTTCGTTGTACGACTTGATGAAATTGTTGATCGCCGTTTTCGCGCCGGCGCTGTCGCTGGTGATGTTGACCGTGCTGGTGCCGACCTTGAGCGCGCTGATGGTCACGCCCTGGATCGCTTCCGAGACGTTGTTGCTCTGGCTGCTGATGGCCACGCCGTTGATGGTCAGCTTGGTGTTTTGCGCCGCGCTGTTCTGGGTCATGTTCTGGGTGCCGTCGGCGGCGTAGCCGAGCAGGCTGCCGATGGCCGCATCGCCCGAGACGCCGATGCGCATGCTCGACGTTTCGCCGGTCTGGGCCGAGGTCAGCACCAGGCGGTTGGGGCTGGCGCTGCCGTCCGAAATGATGGACGCGGTCACGCCCACGTTGGCCTTGTTGATGGCGTCGCGGATGCCTTGCAGCGAATTGTTGCTCGCGTCCAGGGTGACGGTGCGCGCCGAGCGCGTGGCGTCCTGGGCGAAGGCGGCGCCGGTGTAGGCGCCGTTAGCCAGGGTGCCGCCCGTGATGCTGCCGAATTCGAACGTCAGCGTGGTGGCCGCGCCGCTGCCGATCAGCGCGGTGGTGCTGGCCTGGCCGACCGAGGTCAGGGTTTGCGCCTGCGACAGCTGGCTCACGTTGACGCTGTAGCTGCCCTTGACGGATTCCTTGCCGGCGCTGGCGGTGAGCACGCCGCTCTCGGACGAGGAGGCGCCGATGGTCTTGAACTTGGTCGGGTCGGCCAGGCCGGTGACGGCGGTCTGGAAGCCGTTCAGCGCGCCGCTGAGCGTGCCGTAGGCCGCCAGCTTGGCGGTGTACGCCTTTTCCTTGTCCTGCATGGCGACGAAAGGCCGGCTCTCCGCCACCATCAATTTATTGACGATGTCGTTGACGTCGATAGAGCCGCCTGAACTGACGGATGAAATGGCCACGAACGCCTCCTGGTAAAAGCATGAATATACTAAGTTAACGGCATCTTCTATCCATACTTTAGAGGGGTAATCCGGTGCTTGTTCGGTTTATGCCCGGATTGCGCCCGATTCAGGCGCTTTTTTGCCAATTCCCTCAAGCAACCTGGCTGATCAGCAAACCCTGGACTTTTTCCAGCGCCTTGCCGATTTCGAGCGCCTCGGCGCTGGGCATCTGGCGGATCACTTCCTTGGTGGTCTGGTCGATGATCTTGACCACCGTGCGCTTGCTGTCGGTATCGATCGAAAACTCGATATTGCGCGACAGCGCCTGCATCGCCACGTTGATGCGGTCGACCACCTTGCTCACTTCGGCCGGGTCGGGTTCGACCCCCTCCTTGGCGAGCCCGGTCTTGCCGAGGGCGGCGGCCGGCGCCGTCCTGGCGCTGGCGGCGGCGCCTTCGGTGGGCGCGACCTGGCGCGGCAGCGCAGCGGCCGGCGCGTTTTCTAGTGGGCGAAGTTCCATGACCGTATTCCTTTAACGAAAATTCCCCGGCGCGCAAAAAGCGGCCGGGGAGTGCAGCGGAGCGAGGCGGATCAGCCGCGCAGCAGGGACAACACGCCGTTTGGCAGGGAGTTGGCCTGGGCCAACATCGCAGTACCCGCCTGTTGCAGAATCTGGCCGCGGGTCAGTTTCGCGGTTTCCGAAGCAAAATCCGTATCCTGGATCCGGCTGCGCGAGGCGGACAGGTTTTCCGAGGTCGATTGCAGGTTGGTGACCGCGGTTTCGAAGCGCGACTGCAGGGCGCCGAAGGAAGCGCGCTGGCTGTTGACGTTGGCCAGGGCCGAGTCGAGGATCTTGAGCGCGTCGGCCGAGCCTTTGGCGGTCGACACATCGATCGCGGCCACGGTGTTGAGGGTGGCGGCGGCGCCAGCGCTGATGGCGTTCGAACCGCTGCTGCCGACCGAAAAACCCTTGTCCGAGTTCATCGACACATAGCCCACCGAGGTCGAGGACGCACCGGAAGCAACGTTCGCCGGGGCGCCGGCGGCGACGCCGTTGGCATCGAGGGCGTTAAGGGTTACCGCAGCGGACGCGCTGTTATTGGCGATGGTAATGTTGTTACCGGCAGAGTTGGTCAGCACCAGGCCATTATTGGTATCGTTCAGACGGGCGGTGACGCCGGTCTTCGAGGACACGTCATTGAAGGCGCTGACGGCCGAGGCCAGGCCGGAGGCGTTGAGTGCGGCGCCCACGGTGAAGGTCACGTTGGCAGCGGTGCTGTTGTCGGAGGTGACCGCCAGCGAGTACACGCCGCCGGCGGTGAACGTTGCCGATTCGTCGTTCTTGGCCTGGGCCGTGACACCGGTGGTCGCGGTGGCGCCATTGATGGTGGAGGCCAGCGATTGGGCGGTGTCGGTGGCGCTGACGGCGATGGTGGTCGTGGCCAGGCCTTGCAGGGCGAAACTGCCGGCGCTGTAGGCGGTGCCGGTCGCTGGGGCGGTGGTGATCGCTTCGTTGTTACCGTAGTTGTTGGTACGGAAGTTCGCAGTGGTGGCCTGGATGGTCTGGCCGGCATTCGCGCCCACCTGGAAGGTGGCGGTGCCGAAGCTGCCGTCGAGCAGTTTCAGGCCGTTGAATTCGGAGGTCTGGGCAATGCGGTCGGCTTCCGACAACAGCTGGCCGACTTCAGCCTGGATCGCCTTGCGGTCGCCGGCGGAGTTCGTCGCATTCGAGGACTGCACAGCCAGTTCACGTACACGTTGCAGGATGTTACCGGTCGATTGCAGGGAGCCCTCAGCGGTTTGCAGCATCGATACACCATCATTGGCATTGCGCCGGGCCTGGTCCAGGCCGCGGATCTGCGACGTGAAACGTTCCGAAATGGCCAGACCAGCCGCGTCATCCTTGGCACTGTTGATACGCAAACCGGACGACAGGCGCTGCAGCGAAGTGGCCAGGCCGGAGCCGGACGTGCTCAGGTTGCGTTGTGCGTTGAGGGAGGCGATGTTGGTGTTGATGACGCTCATGGTAGTACTCCTTGCAATTACTTTTTATTCATGTTGGCTGTGTGCCGTTCGCCTTGGTGTGCCCCTTTCGTTCCGAGACAATCACACCGTAGTCCTTATATGTAACGGATTGCGGTCTGGAAAGTTTAGGGGGATTTTGGGTGACTATTTTTTATTTTGGGCCTCAAGGCATGGCGGTACACGGCGCTAGACGACAGCGTTTTCCCGAACTTGAGGGCAAAACAAAATCAATTTGGCGCTCATGAGCGAGGCCAGGGAGTCGGAAACCGGGCATTGCGCCGCGATTTTGTTGCACGCAAAACAAGGAGCTGATGCGAGGACCTGCTGTTCGGAAGATATTCCCCAGCCAGCCGAGGGCCGGCCGGGGATGCAAGGAGCTTCTTACGCTGGCGCTTAACCGCGCAGCAGGGACAACACGCCGTTCGGCAGCGAGTTAGCCTGGGCCAACATCGCGGTACCTGCCTGCTGCAGGATCTGGCCGCGCGTCAGTTTGGCTGTTTCCGAAGCGAAGTCGGTATCCTGGATCCGGCTGCGCGAAGCAGACAGGTTTTCGGAAGTCGACTGCAGGTTGCTGACCGCGGTTTCGAAGCGCGACTGCAGTGCGCCGAACGAAGCGCGCTGGCTGTTGACGTTGGCCAGGGCCGAGTCCAGCACTTTCAGTGCTTGCGATGAGCCCTTGGCGGTCGACACATCGATACCGGAAACGGTATTGAGGGTGGCGGCGGTGCTGGCGGCGATTGCGGTGGAACCGCTGGTGCCCACCGAGAAACCCTTGTCCGAGTTCATCGACACATAGCCCACCGAGGTCGAGGACGCACCGGAAGCAACGTTCGCCGCAGCGCCGGAGGCGGCGCCGTTGGCATCGAGGGCGCCAAGGGTCACCGAAGCGGACGCGCTGTTATTGGCGATGGTAATGTTGTTACCGGCCGCGTTGGTCAGCACCAGGCCATTATTGGTATCGTTCAGTTTGGCGGTAACGCCGGTCTTCGAGGACACGTCATTGAAGGCGCTGACGGCCGAGGCCAGGCCGGAGGCGTTCAGTGCGGCGCCCACGGTGAAGGTCACGTTGGCAGCGGTGGTGTTGTCGGAGGTGACAGCCAGCGAGTACACGCCGCCGGCGGTGAAGGTTGCCGATTCGTCGTTCTTGGCCTGGGCCGTGACACCGGTGGTCGCGGTGGCGCCATTGATGGTGGAGGCCAGCGATTGGGCGGTGTCGGTGGCGCTGACGGCGATGTTGGTCGTGGCCAGACCTTGCAGGGCGAAACTGCCGGCGGTGTAGGCGGTGCCGGTCGCTGGGGCGGTGGTGGTCGCTTCGTTGTTACCGTAGTTGTTGGTACGGAAGTTGGCGGTGGTGGCCTGGATGGTCTGGCCGGCATTCGCGCCAACCTGGAAGGTGGCGGTACCGAAGCTGCCATCGAGCAGTTTCAGGCCGTTGAATTCCGAGGTCTGGGCGATACGGTCGGCTTCTGACAACAGTTGGCCAACCTCAGCCTGGATCGCTTTGCGGTCACCGGCGGAGTTCGTTGCATTCGACGACTGCACAGCCAGTTCACGTACACGCTGCAGAATGTTGCCCGTCGATTGCAGGGAACCCTCAGCCGTTTGCAACATCGACACGCCATCGTTGGCATTGCGCTTAGCCTGATCCAGGCCGCGGATCTGGGACGTGAAGCGTTCCGAAATGGCCAGGCCGGCGGCATCGTCTTTGGCGCTGTTAATACGCAGGCCGGAAGAGAGGCGCTGCAGCGAGGTCGACAGTGCGGAAGCCGAGGTGCTCAGGTTGCGTTGTGCATTCAGCGATGCGACGTTGGTGTTAATGACGCTCATGGTATTACTCCTTGCAGATACTACTTATACATGTTGGCAACTTGCCTTCGCTTTGGTCTGCCCCTTCGGTCCGGGACAATCACACCGCAGTCCTTTTTTGTAACGGGTTACCAGCCGGAAAGTTTAATGAAATCAGGCAGGTATATTTTTTATTTGTGGCCTCAAGCCAGGCGAGATTGCGGCGCTTGACGGCAGACGCGGGCAGAACTTGAGGGGTGAAATGCAGGAAATTACGCGGAATTTTGCTGTGCGCGCGCGACCGGTATCGGCCTAACAGTACCGTCGAAGCTATGTAATATGACAAGTTTTTACTTGGCGCCAATGATATCCGGCGACAGTGAGATTGCGGGTTGTTTATTCTGGCGGGCATGGCGTGAGCGGCACAGGCACCGCTCATGCCTTGCCCGTGCTCAGGGCTGCTTCCCCGGCTGGGCGGGGGGGCTGGCATATCGGCATGCGGAAGCGAACACCGTCATTGTTGCCGTACGATCGATCCGCATCAGCCTTGGGCGACTCTCAATACACCGATGCCCCACTGAAGCGTTATGCGGGCCGGGGAGGCCGTTCGCCCTACGCAGACAGTCACCGTGTTTCTGGCAAGTGGAACTACTCAGGTGGACTTCTTTTTTTTGCGGCGAATAACACCCAAGCCCAGCATGCCGACGCTCATGAGGATCAGGGAGCCAGGTTCGGGAACGGCTGCGGCAGATCCAGCGCTCATCGAAAAGACCTCGAAGGCGCCCACCAACATGTTCCGTCCATCTTCTTGGGAACCGTCAACCAGCGACTTCCGACATTCCTTTGCGTTGTAGCCGTTTGGGCCGTGGCATCCTACGCCGTATGAAACCCCGGCTGAAATTCCGGTCGTTAAGGAATCGTAACTGTTTAGCCTGAGCGAGCACGTGCCAGAGTTGTTCGTTTCTTGAAATCGGTCCATGATGCTGATCATGACAAAACTGCGCCCCCTTCCAGATCTTTCCAAGCTTTCCGCCGCGGAAAAGGAT
>NZ_WHJF01000095.1:0-26544 GCF_011682185.1 Massilia genomosp. 1 | reverse complement strand
CAGTCCGTTCAGCTCAGATTGCTCGTCCTGGGTAAGCACAATCTCCGTCGCAATTCGCATTAGCTTTCTCCTGGTTGATGCACAAGAATAGCGCCTCATCCGCGATATTTCAATACGAAGCACTGAGGATGCAACACTACACTAGCAGTACACGCACTGCGTCGCGGCGTGCGCCTTGCAAGGCATCCGCTTCTGTTCGCTAAAAATCACAATAATTTCTGCACGCTTACTTAGCTCAACTCGACCGGAAACTTTGCCGGTAATGTTGGGGACTGGTGCCGACCTGTTTGCTGAAACACGCCCGCATGGCCGCGCTGGTGCCGAATCCGGTGGTGTCGGTCACTTGCTCGACTGACAGCGCGCTCGTTTCCAGCAGATGCTGGGCCCGCCGCACGCGCGCGCCCAGCAGCCATTGCAAGGGCGAGGTGCCGGTTTGTTCCAGAAAGCGCCGACTGAGCGTACGCTTGCTCAGGGCGGCATGCGCGGCGATGGCCTCCAGCGTCAACGCGCGATGCAATTGCGACTCCATCCATTTCAGCACCGGCTGCAGCGCCAACGACGATGACGGTTCCAGATGCACGATGAACTGGGCCTGGCCGCAGCCACGTTCGGGCGGCATTACCGCCGCGCGCGCGGCATCGGCGGCGACGGCGGCGCCGTAGTCGCGCCGCACCAGGTGCAGGCACAGGTCGAGCCCGGCAGCGGCCCTGATCGTCGCCAGCACCGCTTGCGACACCGGCGCGTCGATGTCGTCGATGCCCGGAATGATCAAGGTGTGCGCGCCGCCCGCGTGGCTCAGGTTGAATCGTGTGTGCAAGTCGAACAGCCTGGCCGCGACCGACGGCGCCTCGCCGCAAACGATCACCTCGTAAGCCGAAGGCAAGCCCGGCACGCGAACGCGGCTGAACACTTCACAGGCCGTGGCCAGATCAAAAGGGATGACGCCGTGCGGCGCCAGGATGACGATTTTATGAATGGCGCAATTCTAGCGGCCCTATGCTGTCGTGTCAGTGCCAGGAGAGGGTTTGGCGCGCTCCTTGCGCAATATGGCAATCGAGCCAATGTGCCGACGCGGCGCAAGCGATTGACCCGTGATGGACGACGCCGGCGCGGTACGCCTTGGTAGCGCACTGCGCAATCGTATATATTGAAGCCGCTGAAAGGGTCGTCCCGGATTTCCCGGCCGATCATTGTCCGCCTCTTACAAGAGCGGGCAGAATCCCACCTACATAAACCCACTATGTCACAACTTCACACAGTCCTGTTCTCGGCCATGCTGGCCGGCGCCATCGCGCCCGCATGGGCGGCCGAGCCGGCGGCCCTGCGCGACTACCGCGCCCTGGCGATCAGCCCCGACGGCAAGCGCATCGCCGCCCTCGAATCGCTCGACCCGGGCGGCCTGCCGCTACGCCCGCACGCCGTCGTGGTCGTGCGCGACGCCGCCAGCGGCGCCATCGTCGCCCAGTACGATCCGTGCGCCACCTGCATCTACGACCATCCCGCCTGGTCGCCCGACCAGCAAGCGCTGGCCTTCATCAGCGCCGACGCCAGGGCCGGCACCGCCACGCTGTACATCGCCGGCGCTGCGGGCGCCGCGCCGGCCGCCGTCATCAAGGGCGTGGCCAGCACCGCGCGCTGGTCGCCGGAAGGCAAGCGGATTTCGCTGCTGGCCACGGCGGGCGCCAAAAAGCTCGCCGGCGCGGTCGAAGCCGGGGCGCGCCAGGTTGGCGAAATCGGCGTGCAGGAAGACGCCCAGCGCCTCGCGGTGGTCCCCGCCAACGGCGGCGAACTGACCATGGTGTCGCCGCCCGACAGCTATATTTACGAGTACGACTGGACCCCGGACGGCAAGGGCTTCGCCGTCACCAGCGCCAGGGGCAACGGCGACAACAACTGGTGGGTCGCCACGCTCGGCCATGTCGACATCGCCAGCGGCGCGCTGCGCGTGCTGGCCGCCCCCAGGATGCAGATGAATATCCCGCGCGTTTCGCCCGACGGGCGCAGTGTCGCCTTCATCGCGGGCCTGATGAGCGACTTCGGCTCGGTCGGCGGCGACGTGTTTACCGTGCCGCTGTCCGGCGGCGAACCGCACAACGTCACCCCGCGCTTTGCCGGCTCCTTTAACGGGCTGGCGTGGCAGGGCAAGCAGCTGATCGCCTCGGCGCTGGTCGGCAGCGAGCATGCGGTGCTCGCCATCGACCCGGTCAAGCGCGCCACGCGCACGCTCTGGTCGGGCGCGGTCAGCGCAAGCGGCTCGCGCCAGGGACGTTTTGTGTTCAGCGCCGACGGCGCCATCGCCGCCTCCGTGCACGAAGACTTCGCGCACGCGCCGCACATCGTCGCCGGACGCCTGCCGCACCTGGCCGCCATCACGCGCGACAACGACGGCTTTGCGCCCCAGGTGCGCGCCACCAGCGTCGAATGGAGCAACGACGGCTTCAGGATGCAGGGCTGGCTGGTCGCGCCGCTGGCGACCGAGCCTGGCAAAAAGCATCCGATGGTGGTGCAGGTGCATGGCGGGCCGGCGTCGGCCGCCTCGCCGCGCTTTGTCTCCGATGGTGAACAGGCTAATCCGCTGCTGCGCGACCTCACGCGCAAGGGATACTACGTGTTCCTGCCCAACCCGCGCGGCAGCTTCGGCCAGGGTGTCGCCTTCGGCAGCGCCAACAAGCGCGATTTCGGGGGCGGCGACTGGCGCGACATCCTGGCCGGCATCGACGCCGCCGCCAAAGGCGCGCCGGTGGACGCGGGCCGGCTTGGCCTGATGGGACACTCCTACGGCGGCTTCATGACCATGTGGGGCGTGACCCACAGCCAGCGCTTCAAGGCCGCGGTGGCCGGCGCCGGCGTCGCCAACTGGATCAGCTACTACGGCCAGAACGGCATCGACCAGTGGATGATTCCCTTCTTCGGCGCCTCGGCCTACGACGACCCGGCGGTGTACCGGGCGGCCTCGCCGATCGAATCGATCAAGGCTGCGAAGACGCCGACCTTGCTGTACGTGGGCGAGCGCGATGTGGAAACGCCGGCGGTGCAATCGATGGAATTCTGGCACGGCCTGCGCGCCATGGGCACGCCGACCGCGCTGGTGATTTATGACGGCGAAGGCCACGCGATCCGCAAGCCCGAGCACCAGCGCGACCAGCGTGCGCGCACGGTGGCGTGGTTCGAGCGCTATCTTAAGTAGGGGGGCGAAGGGCAATCCTCCCAAGTTAAGGAATCCGCACCCGCTCAACATGGTTTTTGCGTCATGAATTTGTGCGGCTTCGGTCTGGATTTGCGCGGCTTCGATAGATTTTCTCGATGAAGGTATGTGTGTTTCCCAAGCAATTTGAGCAGTTTGCGCAAGTGCATGGCGATCTGCTTTCCCAGCAATAGTGCCGGCATCACGGGTTTCAGTGCGGTATGGGCGTAGGCGTGGTTGATGCGGTCGACGGCACGCAGGTCAGCCTGGTCATGGGCGGTCAGCGCAGCCAAGGTCTGCAGGTTGTCGCACATGATTTTGGCTGCGACATCCTGCACCACTGCCTGCTGGCTCAAGCCGGACACATGCTCCAGGTTGAGCCGGCTTTTGAGCCGTTTGAAGGCTTCCTCGATGCGCCAGCGCTTGTGGTACAGGTCGCCAAAGGCGCTGGCCGGGAAGCGCGCGGTATCGAACAAATTGGTCATCAGCACGCGTACTTTGCCGTTCGGCGCGATGTGACGCACCAGACGAACCTGCTGGGGCGCGCGGGTGAACTCGTAGTCGGCGGCCTCGCGCCGCGACGGCGCTGTGAGCGTGACGACCTGCTCATCGAGGCCGGAGCGCAGAAATGCGCGCACGCAGGCGAAGCCGCCGTTGCCGGCTTTCTCCACCCGCATGCAGAACGAGATGGCGCGCTCGTTGAGCAGGGCGACGAGCCAGCGCGACGGATAGCCCCGGTCCAGCAGCAGCAAGTCCTTGCTTGAGAGTCGGTCCAGATGCTGGACCAGCATCTGGCGTTCGCCGCATTCCTCAATGCCGTGCAGCGAGGCCGCCAGCATCAACTCGGCACCGGGGAGGAACAGGCCAAAGAGAATTTGGTCCGGTAGCGCGGCGCGCTCGAGGCGACTGGCGCGCAGGCCGAAACGCACCGTCGAGGCGTCGGCGGCGACCAGGCGCAAGCCACACCAGCGCGGCACGAACCCGTGCTGCTCGGCGCGCTCGACGAGCCAGTCGTTGAGCGAAGGGATGGCGGTCAGGGACAGCTTGGCGCGCGCTTGCGCGAACGCCTGCTCGGACACCATGCGCATTAATTCGGCCTTCCCGGCCAGACGGCCGAAGAACGTGTCGAGTTCGGCCTGAATGCTCATGCGCATGCCGGTTAGCATGAGCGCCACAAGTGATGGCAACGGCAACTTTCGGCGCCGTGTGAACGCCGTCGGATGTTCCGGATGCCTGGCCGACTCGAGGAATTCGGGTGACTGCAATCGCAAAGCGAGGTCGATAAAAAGGGCAGTAAGGGACATGGTAGTCAGTGAGAAAAAAACTCACTGCCGACGCAGTTCGCAATTGAAATGTCAAGCTATTTATCGCATTTTCACCGTGTTTTCGAGGAAATTCCTGAACTTGGGGGGATTGGGGCGAAGGGGGGGGCGTGCGCCTGCGCGGCCCCAAGGGCCGCCTTTGACCCTGGAATGACCAAGCCGGCATTGCACGTCAGCGTTGGAATCCATTGGCTTTGCGCTCTCAGATATTGTCGGGGTCGTCGATTCGCTGCCAACGCTTGCCGTCAAACACGGCGAGCCAGCGCTTGGCCACCACTAACATTTGTCCATGCCCGGAATCCAATGCCCTGCATTTGAACGTTCCCTGACCGGTGTCCACATAACGCAATTTGCCGCTTTCGAGGCGGTAAAGACCTTTCAGGCCGCCAACGTAAAGATGTCCATTGAACCACGTCGTCGAGTAGAAATCGTCATGCGCGCCAGTATCCAAAACGTGGAAGTTGCTGCCTTTTCCTTGTACTAACACCCCGTTGTTACCGGCAGCATAGACCCATCCATCATCGGCGCAATGCACGCAATTCAAATCGACATTCGTTGCCTGTGCGACTTGAAGCCATGTACTGCCGTCGAAGCAAAAAAGAAGCCCCTCTCTACCAACGCAAAAAATGGCTTCTTCCGAGAACCCATCGATCGCGCACATGTCGCGTTGGGTTAGTCGCGCGGCTTTGAGTGCTTCGCTGACGCTCATGCCTTGTTCTAAATAGTCACCCAGGCCTGTCGCCTTTAAACCCTTGTCAAAGGTTTTCCATGTTCCGTCCGCGCGTCGCATGACTTTGCCGCCATATCCACAAATGTACAGGTTATTGCCGATCTGATTGATGTCCGTTAGTGAAGGTATCCCATGCCCATCTTCAGCACCCGGAAGAATCTCATCGGCCACGTGGTCGCTTCCTGGTATATAAAAACCAACCACGCCAGATCCTTCTTCCAATGCCACGTAGGCTCGGTTTCCCTGTGCGCTAAATCCGGATATTGTGCAAACTGAGCTTACCTGCCAATGTCGGTCTTGATAAAACCACTTGCCGGCATCAAACCACTTGAGGCGGCCGTGATCGTATTCATTCATAGGTTGAGCGTCCATCCGGGTAGAAATGAAAAAATAGTCACTTTCAATAATGCAGCCATCCAGGAATTCCACTGAAGCCTGACTATTGACCATATACCGCTCCTAAAGAGAAAAAATAGCCACCCATCGTCGGATGGCCTGACCAAGAAGACCTGTTCCCTGCGCGAGTCGTCGGGTAAACTGCCCGGCGGCCAGACGGGCCGCAAGGGCATCACACTCAAGGAGGCCTTGCAGCAGACCAGTCACATCGATCATTCGCTCCCCGAACACTGCAACCGCATACCAGTCGCCCACAATCTGCTCCGGGGCTTCCGGAAACATGCCGACGCCGTCCTGTTGTTCATTCGCGCTCTCGCCTACCGTTCACCAACAACGTGACCGAACGCGCCGTTCGCATGCCCAGGATAAAACGGAAGATTTCGGGCTGCTTTCGCGCCATCGGAGTCACCGGCAATTTCTGCGTCATTCGCTCCTGCCTTGATAGGCTGCGCAAGCAGGGCCACAGTATGCTGAAAGTGCTACAGCGTGCTTTCGCCGGCAATCTCGCCCAGCCACTATTCATGGGGCGTCGAAAATTGCGTCACGCAGTAGGATTCTCAAGGCCCCCTCATGTACCTCAGACATTGTCCGGATGGTCAATTCTCGTCCAACGATGCCCATCGAATACGAGTAGCCATCTCTCAGCCACAACCAATAACTGACCGTAGGCAGCATCCATGCCCTTGCATTTGAAGCCCCCCTGGTTCGTATCCACGTAATGCAGTCCGTTTTTCTGGAGTCTGTATATGCCTTTTAATCCTCCAATATATAGATTTCCATCAAACCAGCAAATCGAATAGAAATCGTCGACAGCACCCTTATCCAAAGCCCAGAAATTGTTCTCCTTGCCTTGTAATAAGATACCTTGATTACCTGCAGCGTACACAAAGCCATCCTCCGCAGCGTACACACAATTCAAGTCGGTATTTGTCGGCGAATCGATCTTGGTCCAGGTTTCTCCATCGAAGCGAAAAATCACTCCTTCTCTTCCTACACAAAAAATCGCATTGCTGGCACGGCCCCCGATTGCCCGCATGTCGCGTTGAGTCAGTTTGGCGGCATTAAGTGCGTCGTCAAATGACATACCGTCCCGTAAGTAATCACCGAAAGTCATGGCTTTCAGGCTTTGGTTAGATTTTTCCCACTTCCCATTGATGCGCCGCATAACTATTCCGGCATACCCGCATAAATACAACGTTTTTTCGATCTCACAAATTTTCAGAAGAGACGCTATTCCATGTCCGTGCTCTGCACCTGGTAAAGTTTCATCAACTGGGTCTGCAACGCCAGGACTATAAAAGCCAACAACGCCGGTTCCTTGTTCCAGAGCCACGTATGCCCGCGTTCTTCCTTCGGAATACCCTGGCAGCACGCAAACGGAACTGACTTGCCAGTGCCGGTCTCGGTATGCCCATTCGCCCGCATTGAACCATTGAAGGCGACCGTGATCGTATTCACTTTCCGATTGCGCATCCATTCGCGTTGATGTGAAAAAATAGTCTTTCTCGATAATGCAGCCGTCCAGGAATTTAACCGATGCCATACTTTTCACCATGAATTTCTCCTACTTGATTAGCTTGGCCTGTTGAACTCGCGATAGTACTTCGGCAAATTTGGGCATTGTTAAGCCGCTTTTTCCACGCGGATCGGCTCTGAGAAGTGTGTCTTTATCTAGCTCTAAATCTTGGTGGCGTTTGCGCAGCGTTTCCCTAATTTTACTTTCATCACACCGCGTGACGGCCGATACCGATACGGCACCGAGCCCTTCCAATTTCTCGAGCGTGGCTGTCCATTGAGGGATTGCATTTCCACCATATTGATCTTCCAGCGAGTCGTACACGGCGTGAATAGCGAGATGCTCTTCCTCTGTCACGCAGATGCATTGACCCTTACCTTCATCCATTTTTCCTGCATAGTAATACCCGCCGCCCCGATGCGCTAAAAACTTATCCAGAAGCTCATCGATGCTCGCTCCAAAAGATGGCCTCCCGGTGTTTTGTCTTCGGGTTCCGGGTGATCGCCAGCAACGATCAGGTACGATGTGATGGGATCGCCCATTCGGACATTCTTTCTCGGCCTCTCTGTACGAGTAAATCTTACACTTTTCTTTGTCCTCGTCGTGTTGATTGTCTTTCATTCGGTTGACAAGGATATTCAACAATCCTATCAACGCCGCGTAGTATTCCGGAGGCCCGAGCAATATCGGTCCCTTTACTGGCGTCCCTGGACTCGCTGGTAGCCCCTCGCCCGGGAGTCCACCGGAAAGGCCGCCCGCTGGCCGTGGCGCCGGCAATCTCGGCGGCCCCTTTCTCACCAGCACGCCAGCCCCCGCCTGCTGCCCCACAGCCCCTTGAGCCAGGATAGACATCGTCGTCGTCCTTAAGTTTTATGGTTGTGGCTCATGAGGTCAAGATGTCGCGGCACGTTGTATCCCTCGACGAACACGTTCGGCGACCACGACAAAAAATACGCTTTTCCCTTGATGACGCCGCTCTTGACCCCCTTCCTGAATGCCTCTGTGGCCGGCTCGTTGCCGGTACTGGTCGCAATCCGGCTCTTGTCGCGCAGCGCCACCGGCTCGCCGTACATGAAGACACTGGTCGAACCGTTTTCGAGGTCGCTGATCCTGGCGGTGTTGGGGTAGGGGACCGGTACCCCGATCCTGGCCGGTCCGGGCGGGCTGCCGCAGACATCGGGAAAGGCCGCCGTGCTCATGCCGGCCTTGGACGCCTTGCCGGCGATTGACATGCTGTTGGCGTAAATTCTGAACATCGACATGGACCATCCTTTCCCTATGATCAGGCTGAAAACTCTCCAAAACTGAGCAGGGCGGCGCTGCGTTCGCCTTCGTCGCTCGCCATCAGGCACAGCATGTTGTACGACGGCGCATAGCCCTTGTGCGCGGACGCATAAGCCCACGCCAGCGCCAGCAAGCCCGCCGCCGCGCCGGTCTCGCCAAGACTGTCGGCCAGCATCCACAAGGGCGTGGCGGAGACATTCGTGCGCGCTGCCGCCAGCGCGAATTCTTTCGCATAAAAGTCTTCGCTGGACTGGCCGCTGATGCGCAAGCCAACGCCGCCCGAATCGGCCGGCAATCCACCCAGCGCCGTGTTGATGGCTGCGCTTAAGGCAATCGCCCTGTTCGGCGCTGCGCCTCCGATAACGGCCAATTCCCGCGCGATTCCCAGGCCGGTGCAGAACAAGGTGGCGTCTGGCGCGGCGCAAACTGTCGCCCCCCTGTTGCTGAAACGTGGCGCGACCTGTGTTATCTGGTCCGGGCGCGCCACCAGCAGCGCGCATGCTGCCTCGCCCGGAATGAATCCGTGCGTATTGACGGACGAGAGCACCCGCCCGGCCCTGTGCATGCCCAATAAGGTATCCGCATTGGCGTACGAATCGACGGCGGCAATCAACACGAAGGGATGTGACCTGGCCAGGTCAAAAGCCTCGTTGAGGGCCATCGCGGCGCCGGCCTGGCCGTACGCATACACCCGCGACTGTGCCGCGAAGCGTCGGCCGAGCGCCTCCTCGACGCCCGCACGCAAGACCGAATCGAGTGCCGCGATGCGTCCCGGCCGGGTCACTTCGGCTACGCACAGGAGCAGTGGGATGCCCTGCGTGTCCAGGTGCGGCAAACCGTCGAGGCATTCGCCGATCGCGCGCGCCAGCATCGCGCCATGCTTGTCGATGGCTGGCGCGCGGTCGGCTTCCCGTCCCAGCCTGACCGGTGCCGCCGTTATCGGCTCGCCACGGGGATCGATGAAGGGCAGGTCGTTAAAGTCGTTGAGCCTCGTGCGCAACGCGGCAAAGGTGGACGGCGCGTTCAGCCCCGCGGAGGTGACCGCGCCAGTGCGCAACAGGGCGAGCGGTTCGGTCATGGCGCGTCCGCGTCGATGCCGCGTCGCCGGGACGGCAATTCATCGACCAACACATCGAGCGCAATGTGAACGACGTGCCCCTTCGGACGTTCGCCAATTTCGATTGCGCCAAATCGCAAGATATCGTTGTCCAGATTTCTGACCACCCGCCACACGACCGTAAAGCGCTGCTTGTCCGGTTCGAAAACCAGGGTGTCGGCGCGGGCGGCCACGCGTTCGGCACCGCCCTGGCGTGGAGTAAACGTGACGTGCATTGCCAGATCGGGGAGATTGAATTCGAGCCGGCCCGATGGCGTCAATGCCGGGTGCGTGAGGTTCACCAGCATCACCGCTTCGCCACCGCCAAGCTGCGCCAACTGCTGGTCTTCCGGCGCGCTCTGAAAATAGCGGGCGTCGAAATCAGGCGGCAGGAAAGGATAAACCTGCTCCATCCATTGCGCGTCGTACGTGCCTGCATACCGGATGCGCGGCTCCCAATTGCGCCCCACCGGCCCGAAACTCAGTGGCGCGTATTTGCCGCTTGGGCTGGTGACCGGTTCGATCGGCGATTCTGTCTGCGCCACCGGCGATCCATGCGCAAATTTGCCGTGCGGGCGATAGCCGCAGCCGACCGGGTTGCGAGCGTACGCCAATCGATCCGCTTCCTTTTCCGGATCGTTTTCGGTGCCGCCATAAGCAATGTCGTAGCTGATGGTTTGCCTGGTAAACGGTTCCGGCTTGCCGGCGCCCACGAACGCCCCGAGCAAATGAGTGCGCCACTGGCGCTTGCCGTGTACATTGAAAGCCTTGGCCATGCTCCCCACCCGTAGTCCTACCGGGACCACGCCGGTCGCGATAGCCCGTGGAGCATAGGCGCTGCCCAGCAAAAGGACATCGACCTTCGGCTTGTCCAGGCAATAATCGCACTCGTATTCCGGGGCGCTCAAGCCAGGTTCGCCGGTCGCGGTATCGGCCAGGGTGATCGGAACCTGTTCTTCCATCGGCGCCGGCGGCTCGCCAGCGCAAGGCAAGCGAAACGTCGCCTTGACCACCACCACCAGGCATTCGCTTCCCGTCTTGTCGTGCATTGTCGTGTAGCCTGCTGCGAACCTGGTGTGATTGATGAGGTTCATGCGGCCTTCTGTCAGTTGAGGGACACCGAACCGCCCTTGATCCTGTTCTGGCCTGCCGCGCGCGACAGCAGGTGCTTGCCCCTGATTTCGACATTGCCGTCGGCATCGAGCGTGATCGACGCCGCACCGCACATCAACGTGATGCGCCGATGGGCGACCAGCACGAGTTCCTCGCCGTCGGCCACTGCCTGTAACGGCAACGGCGCCACGCCGCCGTTCCGGCCTCCATCCGCACGGGGCGCGCGGACGATGCCCATGATGACAGGGGCTGCAGGGTCGCCGCCATCGAACTGCAGGGCGACTCGTGCGCCGATATGTTCGTGCCCCAGGTCGACCACGGTGAGGGCGGCCAGGGCGTCCCTGGTGCCGGCTTGGACCAGCGGGGCGCCATCGGCGTCGAATCCCGCCAGCACGCCCAGGACCATGCCGGACGCCTTGATGTCGTCCGGGCGTCTGGTGGTCGCGGCAGCGATTGTTCTCGGTGGATTAGCTACGGTCATGGTCATCTCCTCGAAGTCGTTCCAGGCGCTGGCGTTGAATCCGCGCGGCGGCGTGTACGGGAAAGGTCGACTCGCCCGGGTGCATCAGCGCCCGGTGAAGCGCAGCCAGTTCACGATGCGCTTGTTCGCCGGCAGACAAAACATGCACAAGCCAGGAGTCGGATACCGGCCTGCCCAACAGATAGCGCATATCGCCCGGATAACACTGTGCATTAGCGTCCCACCAGGTTTGCAGGCGGGCGCGATCCGGCAGCGGATAAGCGGGCGTGTCGTTTGTCCGAGAGCGCGGTTCCCCGCGCACCATCCGGTTCGCATCCAGATCGAGGCCGGTGATCAGGCGCACCGATTCGCCAGCCAGCCGGGCTGCGTCGCTGTCGTCGCTGTCGTCGCTTTGGGCAAGCAGCCAGGGAACATGCAGCGGGTCGCCGCTCCATCCGGCCGCCTGGATCGCCAGCGATCGCTGTTGCGCGCACCGCATCAATGTCGCGATGTAGTTGTGTAGTTCGCTGCCCGACAGTGCCGCGCAAAGCAGCTTCGCAACCTCAGGAGCCGGCCCGGTTTGCGCGGCCGCATACGCATGCAGGGCGGGAATGGCCGCGTCGCGCCCGCCGAGAAGCAGCGCGCAGCGAGCAGCATTGAAAAGCGCCGGATGCCCGGGCGTGGCCTGGTCGAGAAAACCCGCTACACGTGGCAGGAGGGCGACTCTCCCACACTGTGCGATCGCATCGAATTCGGGCGCATCGGCTGAAGCGGCGTGGGCCAGCAGGGCATCGTCGAGCCGACCGCCGGCAAGTACGGGGTGAAGGTGGCAGCGGGCGAGGGCGGCCAGTCGGCAGGCGCGATCTGCGGACCTGATTTGTGCGCCAACCAGGCCGCTGACGGCGTGCGAATCGAACCATGCCAGCACGCCGTGCAGGGCATCGGAAAATCCGGGCTGGCCTGACAGGCGGGCCAGGGCATCATCCATCGCCTCGCGCGCCTCGCCCAGGAACGCGAGCGCCAACACGACAAAAGCATCGGCCCCGACGTCATGACAGCGGCGGCCGGCGGCCTTGTCGTACGCCGCCTCGGCCAGTTCCGTGGCGATCTCGCCGGCTTCACGCAGGCCGTCGAGATGCGCATCGATCGCGCCATCGATGTCGGCCAGCCGATCGAAGCGCAGGCGGACGTCGACGATCTCGCGGCGTCGGCGCCACCACGTGGTCGCCACATCGGTTACATGCTGCGCTACGATCGTTGGATTGGTCACTTGGGCACCGTGAAAGCATATCCTAAGATAAGCTTTTCACAGTGTGGCGTAACTAACAGTAATACGAGTAAAAGCCGGTGTCAGGTCTGACATTCGGACACGTCCTCGTCTGTAATTCCGCCTGCTGCGCGCCTAATGATGAGCTCGTGTCCGAATGTCAGACCTGACACCGGGTGTAAGGATGAGCTCGTGTCCGAATGTCAGACCTGACACCGGGTGTAAGGATGAGCTCGTGTCCGAATGTCAGACCTGACACCGGGTGGTGGCCTATTTGTTTTCCGGGTACAGCACTACCTGCACGTAATTGTTCATGTCGAAGTAGCGCTGGGCGGCCTGTTTCAGCTGCTCCGGCGTGATGCCATTGACCTTTTGCGGATACGCCAGGATCTCGGCCGGATCGCTGCCCTGCAGGTGCGCCGTCTGCAGGCGGTTCAGCCAGTAACCGTTCTCGCGCAGCGCCTTCTGGTGGTTCTGCAGCCAGTTTTGCTTGACCTTGTTCAGGTCAGCCAGGTCCGGTCCTTGCTCCTTCATGCGCGCCATTTCGGCCATGACGGCGGCGATGACCTTGTCCACATTTTCCGGCCCGGTCGGCAGCGATGCCGTCACGGTGTAGTTCTCGTACGGGTATTTGCTCAAGCCGCCGCTCATGCCGCCGCCGTAAATGAGCGCCAGCTTCTCGCGCAGGATGTCGGTGATGCGGATGTTGATCACTTCCAGCATCGCCTGCAAGCGCATCGCCTCGTCGTCCGAATACGGCGCTTCGCCACTGAAATTGATCGACACGCTGCTTTTCGCTTCGCTCCCGCTGCGCACTTCCTTCTTCACCACGCCGCGCACCGGACGCACGCCCACATCCTTGTAGCCGACCTCGATCTCGCCCACCGGCAGCGCACCGAGGTAGGTCGCCAACAGCGGCTTGACCTTGGCCAGGTCAAAACTGCCGACCAGGATGAACGTCATGTCCCGGGCGCTGAAAAAGCGCGCGCGGTACACCGCCAGCGCGCGCTCCAGGTCGAGCTTGTCGAAGTCGGCGGGGCGCGCGGTGCGTGCCACGCGCGGGTTGTCCCGGTACATGGTGCTGATCAGCGTATCGCGAAACACCGATTCCGGCTGCGCCATCGCGTTGCGCGCCGCTTCGACCTGCTTGCCGACGAAGGACTTGTACAAGTCCGCGTCGCGCCGCACCCCGGTCATGCGCAGGTACACCAGTTGCAGCATGGTCTCGATGTCGTCGTTGGCGGCGCTGCCGCTGATGCCGTCCACATGGTTCCCCAGCATCAGGCTGACCGTGGCCGCTTTCCCCGCCAGGATTTTTTGCAGGTCGAGCGGCGAATACTCTTTCAGTCCCATCGTGCCCACCACCGCATTCGCATAGCGCGCGTTGACGATGTCGGCGTCGCCGAACAGGCTCTGGCCGCCGAAGCGCACGGCGCTCATCATCACCTGGTCGTTGCGGAAGTCGGTCGGCTTGAGGATCACTTTCACGCCGTTCGACAAGGTCAGACGGGTCAGCCCGAGTGCCTTGTCTTCGCTCTGCGCGACGATGCCGCCGCCGGCCGGCGGCTTGTCCATCAGCTCCGTGGCCAGCGTCTTTTGCTCCTGCGCGCGCACCGTCACTTTTTCGGCCTGCGCCACGGCCGCCAGCAACTCGGCGCTGGTCGGCGCCGGGCTGTCTTCCCTGGCGCTGCCCATGTACACCACCAGCTTGGCCGACTCCGACGCCGCCGGAATGGTGGCGCGCGCGTAGCTGTTCATGTCGTCGAGCGTGATCGCCGGCAGCAGCTCGCGCACGTAAGCGAATTCGTTGGCGATGCCGGGAATGCTTTCCTGCTCGAGGAAGTTGCGCACGTATTCGCCGACGTAGCTGCCCGAGTCGGTCTTGTCACGTTCGTTGTACGCCAGTTCGTACTGGCGCATCATGTTCTTGCGCGCCCGTTCGAATTCCTGGGCGCTGAAGCCGAACTGGCGGGTGCGCGCATTTTCCTGCACCAGCGCGTCGATGGCCGGCGTGGCGCCGCCTTTGCCCAGCGCCGCCGAGGCGTTGAATGAGGTGTAGCGCGGCGTCAGTTTGCCGACCGAGCTGGCGCCGGCTATGAACGGCGGATTGGCCTGCTGCGCCAGTTCCTGCATGCGCTGGCCCAGCATGCCGGTAAACAGCGACTCGACCAGTTTTTCGCGGTAGGCGCCGAAGGTGCCTTTGTCGACCGATTCCTTCACCGGGTAGCGGATCAGCAGCGCATTGGACGACGCTTCCTTGTCGGTCACCACCAGCGCCTCCGTGTGGGCGCGCGTGGGAATGGCGGCGTAGGTGCGCGCGCGTGGCCGGACCGGGTTTTTCAACTGCCCGAAGTGCTGCTTGATGAGGCGCTCGGCCTCAAGCGGGTCGATGTCGCCCACCGCCACCACCGCCATCAGGTCGGGCCGGTACCAGTCCTGGTAGAAGCGCCGGATCGCTTCGTGCTTGAAGCCCTTGATGATGGGCTCCTGCCCGATCGGCATGCGCTGCGCGTAGCGCGAACCGTTGTATAGCTTGGGCATGATCACCTTGTTCATGCGGTCGGCCGCGCCTTTGCCAAGCCGCAGTTCTTCCAGGATGATGCCGCGTTCCTTGTCGATGTCGGCCGCGTTCATGGTCAGCCCGCCCGCCCAGTCTTCCAGCACCAGGAAGCCCTTGTCGATGTTGTCGCGGTTATCGGTGGGGATCGGCAGGATGTACACCGTCTCGTCGAAACTGGTGTAGGCATTCAGGTCGGCCCCGAACTTCACGCCGATCGACTGCAGGTAGGACACCAGTTCGTGCTTCTTGAAGTTGGTCGAGCCGTTGAAGGCCATGTGCTCGGTGAAGTGGGCCAGGCCCAGCTGGTCCTCGTCCTCCAGGATCGAGCCGGCCTTGACGACCAGGCGCAGTTCGAGCTTTTTCTCGGGTTTGCCGTTTTTCTGGATGTAGTAAGTCAGGCCGTTGGCCAGCTTGCCTACCTTGACCTGCGGTCCCACCGGTATCGCGTCGTCCAGCTTGATGGCGGCCTGGGCGCTTAGTGCGAAGGCCATCAGGAGGGTGGCCGCACAAGCGGATCGAACGGAATACTTGGTCATTAGCGTCTCTGCAATGTTTTCTGGTGGAGCGCGGATTCTACTCCTTTGCCGGGTCTGCTACCGGAAGGGGCAGTGGGACGGGCAGCGCCAGGCGCGCGTCCGACGCCATCAGCGTCGCCATCGCGTCGGCCGCCAGCGGACGGCTGAACAGGAAGCCCTGCACTTCGTCGCAGCCGATGCGCTGCAAGAAGGCTAGCTGCTCCTGCGTCTCCACGCCCTCGGCCACCACCGACAGCGACAGCCCGTGCGCCAGCGCGATGGTGGCCTGGGCGATGGCGGCGCTGCGCGGGTCGGTGATGATATTGCGTACAAAACTCTGGTCGATTTTGAGCTTGTCGAGCATGAAGCGCGACAGGTAGCCGAGCGATGAATAGCCGGTGCCGAAGTCGTCGAGCGAGATCGACACGCCCATGCCGGTCAGTTCGGCCAGCTGCACTTCGGCCGCTTCGCTGTCGCGCATCATGACGCTCTCGGTCAGTTCGATCTCCAGGTACTGCGGCGCCAGGCCGGACTCGCGCAGCGCCTCGCGCACCACCGCCGGCACGGTGCCGGCGGTGAACTGGTGGGCCGAGACATTGACCGCCACGCGCAGCGGCGCCAGGCCCGCGTCCTGCCAGGCCTTGTTCTGCATGCAGGCCTGGCGGATTACCCAGTTCCCGATCGGCAGGATCAGGCCCGTATCCTCGGCCAGCGCGATGAAGTCGCCCGGGCCGACCTGGCCCAGTTCCGGGCTGCTCCAGCGCAGCAGCGCTTCCATGCTGCAGATGCGGCCGTCCGCCAGCGACACCTGCGGCTGGTAGTGCAGCGACAGTTCGTTGCGTTCGATGGCGCGGCGCAGGTGCGTTTCGAGCGCCATCCAGCGCAGCGCATGCGCGTTCATCTCGCCCTTGAAGAAGCGAAAACCATTGCGCCCCGCATCCTTCATGTGCGACAGCGCCACGTCGGCCGCTTTCAGCAGTTCGCTCGGATTGGCGCCGTCGCGCGGGTAGATGCTGATGCCCACGCTGGTGGTGACGATCAGTTCATGGCCGCCGGCGTGGAACGGTTGCGCGATTTCGTCGATCAGGCGGCGCACCGCCACGATGATGGCGTCCGAGTCCAGGCATTCGGTCAGCAGCAGCACGAATTCGTCGCTGCCCAGGTGCGCCAGCGAGTCGGCCGGACCGGCCAGCAGGCCCGCGCGGCGCGCCACTTCCTGCAGCAGGGCGTCGCCGGCTTCGTGTCCCAGGCTGTCGTTGATGCGTTGCAGGCGGTCGATGTTAAACAGCAGCAGGGCGATCTGGCGGTCGCCGTGGCGCGCCGAGGCGATCGCCTGCTGCATCCGTTCGGTCAGCACCGAGCGGTTCGGCAGCAGGGTCAATGGATCGTGGTTGCTCAGGAAATCGACCTGGTGGTGCGCCGCCTTGAGCGCGCTGATGTCGCTCGACACCGACACGTAGGCGTCGATCTCGCCGCCGGCGCCGCGCACCGCGTTGATGCTGATCCGCTCCGGGTACACCTGGCCGTTCTTGCGGCGGTTCCAGATTTCGCCGCGCCATTGGCCGGTGCTGGTCAGGCTGGCCCAGATCGCGCGGTAGAAGGCCGTGTCGTGCCGCCCCGAGCGCAGCAGGCTTGGATTGCGGCCCAGGACGTCCGCTTCGCTGTAGCCGGTAATGTGTTCGAAGGCCGGATTGACGGCGATGATGCCGGCATGCGCGTCCGTCATCATGATGCTTTCTTGCGTGCTCTCGAGGATGCGGGCCGACAGGCGCAGCCGCTGTTCGCTCTCGCGCAGGGCGCGGTCGGCCTGCTGGCGCGCGGCCGCCTCCAGCTGCAATTGGGCGGCGTGGCGCTGCACCACTTCGTACAGGCACAGGTTTTCGTAGGCCACCGCCAGCTGCGCGCCGAGCGTGACGCCGATGCGTTCATCTTCGTGGCTGAACGGTTGCGCACCGATCCGGCGCGTACAGTACATCCAGCCATACAGCTGGTTGCGGTCGCGGATCGCCAGTCCCAAAAAGCCGTCCGCCGCCGGATGGCCGGCGGGCAGGGCGGGCTGGCCCTGCACGCGCAGCGCCAGCGGTTGTTCGAGCAGGGCGCCGGGCAGGCGCTGCGGGTCGAGCGCGGCCGCCATCAAGAGGTCGCGCCCGACGCCGAGGGCGCCCAGGTGGCGCACGCGCTGTTCGCCGCTGTCGAGCAGGCACACGGCCACGCAGTCGGCGTCCAGGATCGCGCTGGCGGCCTGCAAAAACACGCCGAGCATGGCGTCGGCATTGCGTTCGCCGGTCAGGCGCAGGCTCATTTCTTCCAGCGCGGCCAGGCGCGCGGCCACGCTGCGCAAGCTGCTCATGCGCTCGCCGAGCAGGCTGGCCAGCTCCGACCCGAGTGCGGGATTGGCGACCGCGTGGCGATCGAGCAGGGCGCCGAGCGCATGGCGCGCCGACACCAGGGCGTCGTCGATGCTGCTGCCCAGCTCCGTGCCCACGGCCGCTGCCGCCGTCGTTGCAGCGGCGCCGATGCTGCCGGCGCCCTCGCCCGCCTGGTGCGCCAGTCCCAGTTCACCGTGTACGGCGGCCAGGATGTCTTCCGGGTCGGCCGGCTTGGCCAGCACCCGCGAGACGCCGCAACTGCGCGCCAGCGCCATCGTTTCGCTGACCGCGTAGATGGCCGAGTAAAAAATCACGCGGGTGGCGGCCAGTTCCGGGTCGGCGCGCAGCTGCTGCACGAATTCGTAGCCGTCCATGGCCGGCATCAGGATGTCGGTGATGATCAGGTCCGGACGCTCGGCGCGCACCTGGGCCAGCGCGTGCGCGCCATCGTAGGCTTCGAGCAGGCGGTGGCCGGTGTGGCCGAGCAGGGCGCTCAGGTAGCGCCGGTTCGACGGCCGGTCGTCGACAATCAGGATCGTGGACATAGGCCATGCTCCGGTTGCCAGGATCGTGCGCGGGGGTGGTCGTGAAAGCGTGCTGGCATAGTGGCTCCGGGCCACGCTCCGGCAGGCGAAAGACGGAAGGCGAGGCCTGCTGTGATAATAATGCAGGTCGGCGCGCGCTCCGGAAATTTGTTTCGGATCGCTTTAAAAAGCGTAACATTCCCTTATCATTTCAAGCATATTGTTGTCCGAGTGCAACGAATTGACAGGCCGACAAATGCCTGCGGGGTAGGGCGCCAAACTCTTCCCAAGCTTAGGTCAGTTGAAGTCGGGTAAATCCTTTAAAATAGCGGATTACGCTCCAGCAGCTTTCCGTCTCCGAGGATCATGTCATGCCAATCTCCAGTACCCCCGAAATCGTCGAAGAATTGCGCGCAGGGCGCATGGTCATCCTGGTTGATGAAGAAGACCGCGAAAATGAGGGGGACCTGGTGCTGGCGGCCGATTTCGTGACGCCTGAAGCCATCAATTTCATGGTCAAGCACGCGCGCGGCCTGGTCTGCCTGACCTTGACCGAAGAACGCTGCAAGCAGCTCAATCTGTCGATGATGACGTCGAGCAACGGCACCTTTTACGGCACCAACTTCACGGTCTCGATCGAAGCGGCCGAAGGCGTCACCACCGGCATTTCGGCGGCCGACCGCGCCAAGACCATCCAGGTGGCGGTGGCCAAGAACGCCAGCCCGGCCGATATCGTCCAGCCGGGCCACATTTTCCCGCTCAAGGCCCAGCGCGGCGGCGTGCTGATGCGCGCCGGCCACACCGAAGCCGGCTGCGACCTGACCGAGATGGCCGGCCTGACCCCGGCCTCGGTCATTTGCGAAATCCTCAAGGATGACGGCACCATGGCGCGCCTGCCGGACTTGCTGGAATTTGCCAAAGAACACAATCTGAAAATCGGCACCATTGCCGACCTGATCCACTATCGCGGGCAGAACGAATGCCTGGTCGAGCGCATCGCCGAGCGCACCATGCAGACCGCCTACGGTCAATTCCGCCTGATCGCCTTCCGCGACAAGCCGAGCGGCTCGGCCCACCTGGCCATGGTGCATGGCGACCTGGCGCCGAACCTCGATGCGCTGGTGCGCGTGCATCAGCCGGTCTCGATCCTCGACCTGCTCGACAGCGAAGCGACCACCCACTCGTGGACCATGGCCTCGTCGATGCAGGCGATCAAGCAAGCCGACCGTGGCGTGATGGTGCTGCTCAACTGCGGCGAGACGGCCGAGCAACTGTTTGCCCAGTTCGCCGCCCTCGACGCCAACAGCAAGCCGACCGGGCGCGCCGCCAGCATGGACTTGCGCACCTACGGTATCGGCGCCCAGATCCTCAAGGACCTGGGTGTGGGCAAGATGGAATTGCTGGCCAGCCCGCGCAAAATGCCTTCCATGACCGGTTTCGACCTGGAAGTGACCGGCTACCGCGCCCGGCCCGATGGCGCGTCGCATAGCGCCTCGCATAGCGCCTCGCATGGCGCCTCGCATGGCGAGCCGAACGGCGAGCCGTCCGCCAAGGCAGCCGCCTGAAGCGGTACACTCCACATTCAATCACACACATATATATAGAAGGGGTCTGCCATGACCGTAGGAACTTATGAAAGCAATCTGACCGGTGCAGGCCTGCGCGTTGGGATCGTCCAGGCGCGTTTTAACGCCGATGTGGGCCACGGCCTGCTGTCGGCCTGCCTGGCCGAACTCAAGCACCTGGGCGTGACCGACGAAGACGTGCTGCACGTCACCGTGCCGGGCGCGCTCGAAATTCCGCTGGCGCTGCAAAAAATGGCTGAAACCCAGCAGTTCGACGCGCTGGTCGCGCTCGGCGCGGTCATTCGCGGCGAAACTTATCACTTCGAGCTGGTGTCGAACGAATCGGGCGCCGGCATCACCCGCATCGGCCTCGACTATGGCATCGCCATCGCGAATGCCGTGTTGACCACCGAAAACGACGAGCAGGCTGAAGTGCGCATGGCGGAAAAAGGCGCGGAAGCGGCGCGCTGCGCGGTCGAAATGGCCAACCTGCTGATCGCGCTCGAAGAGCTGCAAGCCGACGAAGACTGATTCCGGGCCGTCAGCAACCCATCGTCCAGAACACGTTTTAAGAACAAACGGTAATAAAGAAGGTAAGAAGACCATGACAGAGAAAACCTTGCACGCCAATCCCAGCAAGAACCGCACGCCGCGTCACCGGGCGCGCGAGTTCGCCTTGCAGGGCTTGTATCAATGGCTGCTGAACAATGAAGACGCCACCACGGTCGTCAACAACATCCGCGCGGCGCACGGCTTTGAAAAAGCCGACGCCGACCACTTTGCGGTGTTGTTGTATGGCGCGATCAAGGATTCGGTCGCCTTGCGCGAGGCGTTCGCGCCGCTGATCGACCGTGGCGTGGCCGAATTGTCCCCGATCGAGCACGCCGTGCTGCTGATCGGCGCGTTCGAGCTGAAAAACAACCTGGATATTCCTTACCGTGTTGTCATCAACGAAGCGGTCGAGCTGACCAAGTCGTTCGGCGGTATCGACGGCCATAAGTACGTCAACGGCGTGCTCGACAAACTGGCGCCGAAGCTGCGCGCCGACGAAGTCGCAGGCGACACCCGCCGCTAAGGGGTCAGACCCCGGTTTTTCAGTTAGGGGTCTGACCCCGGTGTCAGCTCCCAGGGGTCTGACCCCGGTGTCAGCTCTGCCGCAGGACCCCGGTGCCCGCCCACAAAAAAAGCCCGATGCAAGCATCGGGCTTTTTCACATCCCACACACTATATAGTGCAAGGAATCACAAACCGGCGATCTGCTCCTGCGACGCCTTCTCTGCCATCACCGGTTTCGGTGCCACCGGCGAGGTAAACGTCGGCACTTTCTTGCCGCTCGCCACCAGCTTGAGCTTTTGATATTCGTTCATCACGCGCGAGCCGTAACCCTGGTCGGTTTCGAACGCCGCGGCGCCCACGTATGTCTTCAGGCCGGCTTCCACCGAACCGCCGCGTTTCACGTATTCCTTCAGGATCAGCGAACCGACGCGGATATTGGCCACGGGATTGAGCGCAGCCTGGGTCCCACCCATTTCCTGGAACTTTTCGTGGTGAATCTTCGACATCACCTGCATCAGCCCCTGCGCGCCCACCGGGCTCTCGGCAAAGGGATTCAAGCCCGATTCGATCGCCATGACCGCCAGGATCAGCAGCGGGTCGAGCTTGATTTCGCGCGCCGTCGAATAGGCGGTCGAGACCAGCATGTCGGCGGCGTCGCCGGCGACGCGGTAGCGCTTGGACAGCCAGCTTGTCACAAACGCCTGCTGCTTGCGGTTGGCCTTGATGGCCTTGTCGTCGAGCGCCAGGATAGCCGGCTGGTTGTCAATGAGCACCGCCGGAGCGGGTGTGCTCATCAAGGCCGACAGGCCGGGCGCCTGCACGGGCGCGCGCGCGACGACGGGCGCCGGCTTGACTGGCTGCGCCAGCATCTGCGAGGCTTCATGGGCCAGTTCGGGACGCAGGTACAGCAAAGCCATCATGGCCAGCGCGGAAACACCAAAGAACGTCAGTGTGTGTTGCATCGTGGTCAGGAGAGCACGCGCCGTTTTGCTCACGGAAGACCACGTGAATGGCGGGCATGCCATTGTTTGGGCGAGCTTTGCTGTCGCCCCGTTGAAACGATGTATCATCGAATTCCCCTTTGTCGCGGAAAAAGCCGTCCCCATGCCGCGCGGTGGCGCAGCGGGCTGACAAATGCCGTGCATCAGAAATATCGTCCATCGCCGCCGCTCGGGCACGCGATTAACGCCGTCATTGCTCGCTTGGGCTGGTCGTTCCCTGTGGTATTGGACCAGTAGCTAAACAACTTTTTCGGGGGAGAAGGCAGACGCCTATTGAAAACACTCCTTAAAATGTCATTGGGGCCCCGACCCCGTGAAGTTATGAGACAGGCTAGAATCGTGTCCGTGGACGGTGCCTGCTCATCAAGTAGGGCGAATTGTAGAAGCGGGTATATACTAAGTCAATACTAACACAAACATTCTATATTACTTTTAGATCTAGCTTTTTCTGCTGCGTTGCAGCAAAGCCCTATGAAATCAACCACTTGGCATGGCTAATTGAACAACCATGCTTACATGAAAAAAAGAATTAAAAACCGATGAATTATGTAGACTTGCGCGATTTCATGGCGAAAATGCAAGAAATGGGCGAATTGAAGCGCATTTCCTTGCCTGTTTCGCCCTATTTGGAGATGACGGAGGTGTGCGACCGCGCTTTGCGGGCCGCCGGACCGGCCATTTTGTTCGAAAACCCGACCGGTCATACGATTCCGGTGCTGGGCAACCTGTTCGGCACGCCGCGCCGGGTCGCGCTGGGCATGGGCGCCGACGACGTGAGCGAGCTGCGCAAGATCGGCCATGTCCTGGCGCGCCTCAAGGAGCCGGAACCGCCCAAAGGCTTCAAGGACCTGATGGGCCTGGGATCCCTGGTCAAGGCTGTGTGGGACATGTCGCCCAAGGAAGTGCGCGGCGCCGCCTGCCACGATATCGTCTGGGAAGGGGCCGACGTCGACCTGGCGCGCCTGCCGATCCAGCATTGCTGGCCGGGCGACATTGCCCCGCTCATTACCTGGGGGCTGGTCATTACCAAGGGCCCTAACAAGAAGCGCCAGAACCTGGGCATCTACCGCCAGCAGGTCATCGGCCCGAACAAGGTCATCATGCGCTGGCTGGCGCACCGTGGCGGTGCGCTCGACTTCCGCGAGCATGGCATTGCCACCAAGGGACAGCCGTATCCGGTGGCCGTCGCCCTCGGCGCCGACCCGGCCACCATTCTCGGGGCGGTCACCCCGGTGCCGGACAGCCTGTCCGAATACCAGTTCGCCGGCTTGCTGCGCGGCAGCCGCACCGTGTTGACCCGTGCCATCGGCAGCGACCTGCGCGTGCCGGCCTCGGCCGAGATTGTGCTCGAAGGCCATATTTACGCCGATCCGAACCATCCGACCGGCTACGAACATGCGCTCGAAGGGCCGTTCGGCGACCATACTGGTTACTATAATGAGCAGGACAGTTTTCCGGTGTTTACCATCGACCGCATCACCATGCGGCGCGATCCGGTTTATCACTCCACGTATACAGGCAAGCCGCCCGACGAACCGGCCGTGCTCGGCGTGGCGCTCAATGAAGTATTCATTCCGCTGCTGCAAAAGCAGTTCAGCGAAATCACCGACTTTTACCTGCCGCCCGAAGGTTGCAGCTACCGCATGGCGGTGGTGCAGATGAAAAAGCAGTACGCCGGCCACGCCAAGCGCGTCATGTTCGGGGTGTGGAGCTTCCTGCGCCAGTTCATGTATACCAAGTTCATCGTGGTGGTCGACGAGGACGTCAATATCCGCGACTGGAAAGAGGTGATCTGGGCCATCACCACGCGGGTCGATCCGATGCGCGACACCTTGATGGTCGACAGCACGCCGATCGACTACCTCGACTTTGCCTCGCCGGTCAGTGGGCTGGGCAGCAAGATGGGCATCGACGCCACCAACAAGTGGCCGGGCGAGACCAGTCGCGAGTGGGGCACCACGATCAGCATGACGCCGGAAGTGAAGGCGCGCGTCGATCGCATGTGGGATGAATTAGGTTTGTAGCATCGCCGTTGTCATTGAGAGCGTGCCTTTTTTCGAGCGCGAATGAAGGCCATGAATATGGCCAACAATACGAGGACGGGTACGCTGCTGCTAAACCATAAAGGGTGCTCGTCGATCATTTGAAAGTAAAAGCGCGAAATTTGTAACCTGAAAACGATCATCGCAGCTAGCAGCAGTGCCAGTGCCAGGCTTGTAATGACGAGTTTGGCGCCGTTCGATCTGATCTTCATGCGAACTCCTGACAAAAGGAATACGCCATGCATAAGCATGGCGTATCAGTTTCGACAATAGGGTAGCCTCAATCGTTGCTATCCGCAGCACGCTGCAATCGCCTTGATCCCCATCCCATGTCGAGGGCTGCGCTACCCAGCCACATTCCGGCCGATGCAATCGCGAATGCGGATCCGCCGGCGACAAGAAGCGGCGAGCCGACCGCAAAAAGGACGGCTGCGCCAACAGCGGTGACTGCCGCGCCATAATTTAATACTTGGCCCTGCGTCACTGCGCCACTCACGGAATTGATTTCATCAGAACTTAGCTCTTGCATAGTCGGCTCCTGTGATTCGACCAAACCGGTCAAAAAGAGTATCCGGCATCGCTCATCATTGCATGTGGAGAATCCGTAAGCCTTTTCAATTTTGGTTTCACGTGCCGTGATGGCAAGTCTCGCGTGTCGCGATTCCGACTGCTTGCAGCGTCGTCTTTAATAGCGTTTCAACCTGCCTCCCCAAAACCCGCAGGGTCGGTTATAATTGTCGCTGGCGGGCCCCTGCGCATTGTGGCATGGCTAACCTGGTCAGGTCGGGAACGAAGCAGCCACGGCCGTTAACCATAAGTGCCGCAGATCAGGCTCGCCTCTTTCGATCTTCCAGACCGCCGTACCTCGGTCGCACCTCCCCAATTCCTTTGTAAAACAGCGCATGTACAAGCGGCGGTTTCGCATTCGCGCGCGCTCTTGCTACAATTGCCTTTTCGGGCAGCGGGAAGCCCCCGCGTTCGCTATCTACGGTAAAATTCAGCATGTCCTATCAAGTCCTCGCCCGCAAATACCGTCCCAAGAATTTCGACACGCTCGTCGGCCAGGAGCACGTGGTGCGCGCCTTGACGCACGCGCTGCAAACCGGCCGCCTGCACCACGCCTATCTGTTCACCGGCACGCGCGGTGTCGGCAAGACGACCCTGTCGCGCATCCTGGCCAAGTCGCTCAACTGCATCGGCCCTGACGGCAACGGCGGCATCACCGCCAACCCGTGCGGCGTGTGCGAAGCGTGTACCGCGATCGACGCCGGCCGCTTCGTCGACTATATAGAGATGGATGCCGCTTCCAACCGCGGCGTCGATGAAATGGCCCAGCTCTTGGAGCAGGCCGTCTACGCCCCGTCGAACGCGCGCTTCAAGGTCTACATGATCGACGAGGTGCATATGCTGACCAACCACGCTTTCAACTCCATGTTGAAGACGCTCGAAGAGCCGCCCGAGCACGTCAAGTTCATCCTGGCGACCACCGATCCGCAAAAAATTCCCGTCACCGTGCTCTCGCGCTGCCTGCAGTTCAATCTCAAGCAGATGCCGCCGGGGCATATCATCAGCCACCTCGATAACATCCTTGGCCAGGAAGGCATCAGCTTCGAGCAGCCGGCATTGCGCCTGCTGGCCCAGGGCGCGCACGGCTCGATGCGCGACGCGCTCTCGCTGACCGACCAGGCCATTGCCTACGCGGCCGGCGAAGTCACGCTCGACGCGGTGCAAGGCATGCTCGGCGCGCTCGACCAGACTTACCTGGTGCGCCTGCTCGACGCGCTGCTCGCGCAGGACGGCGCCGACCTGATGGCGGTGGCCGACGAAATGGCCAGCCGCAGCCTGTCGTACAACGGCGCCTTGCAGGACCTGGGCACCTTGCTGCACCGGATCGCGCTGGCGCAAAGCGTGCCGTCCGCCGTGCCCGAAGACCTGCCCGAACTGGCCGACATCCTGCGCCTTGCACAAGCCTTCGACGCCCAGGAAGTGCAGCTGTATTACCAGATCGTCGTCCACGGCCGCAACGAGATTGGCCTGGCGCCCGACGAATACGCGGGCTTCACCATGACCTTGCTGCGCATGCTCGCTTTCCGCCCCGGTAACGGTGGCGGCGAGGGCGCGCCGCCGGGCGCCTCGTCCGCCGCCCGTTCGCCGGCGCCCGCACGCGCTGCCGCCGCTGCCGCCACACCTGCGCGAGCCGCCTCGGCTCCTGTCGCCAGCCATGCCGCCGTGAGCGCGCCACCGCCGCCGCGCATGCCGCCAGCGCCCGTGCAACAAGCCGCGCCGCCCGCGCCCGTGCAACAAGCGGCGCCGCCGGCCAGCGTACCGGCCATGAATTCGGCGCGCGCGGCCATCAACGCCGCCCTCGAAGCGGCGCGTTCGGCCAGCCGTGGACAAAACTCGCCGCCGCGCCGTCCGACGGCGATGTCGAACCAGGCCGCCGCCAGCGCCGCCGCCGCCGCGCCGCCGGCCCCCGCAGCGGAGCCCGAGCCCGCGCCCGCACCGAAGCCGCCGCCGCCGTGGGAGCAGGGCGAACCCCAGGCC
>NZ_WHJF01000094.1:0-27033 GCF_011682185.1 Massilia genomosp. 1 | reverse complement strand
GCCTCAAAGTATCCGATGAGGACCTCGCCACACTTGTCATTGAGCGCGACGACTTTCATGGCGAATGGAACTATCGGTTAAAGCCTCGGGACGTAGTCTCTTGACTTGCAATTGTTCAACTTATTTTGCTTAATTCCTTACAGGGCATGACGGGGGGGGGGAAAGACGATTGTCGCCGATGGTGCCGCCAAAGCGCTGAAAATATATACGACGCAGGGAGTGTACGATAAAGAACTGCACGCGTATTCATTGTTGCAGGAGAGGGGCGCAGATATGAGCAACTTTATCGGTCAAGATACGTGGGACGAGGTTAGCGGTACAGCACTTGCCGAGGCGCTGGCACCAGACACCCAGGAAGGTCGGCGTGAGATCGCGAGAAACGGGAAAGACGCGATATTGGCGGACCTCGATCGACGCGGTCTTACCCTCAGGGATTTGGCAAATAACGATAATATTGGAAAGAGTCTGGACGGTCGCGTCGTCGTATTTGATGTAAAGAGTCTGGAAACAACATAACAAGTCCGACCTTGATTCCCGCGACCTGTGGCCGATCGACGCCCCGGCAAGCTCACGAGCGCACGATTTATCCCGGCAGCAGCCAGACAGTCGCGCGGCGGGAACCGGCAATAGCTGGCATCGTTACTTCAGGGCAGCCGTAGTGACAGCGCGGCCCCGCGTCGCCATCGATCCCACTTCATCCCGGCAAAACGCCTCGACCGTCTTGCCGCTGCAAGCATGGCGCGACAGACGCTCACGCCATGCAGACTCTCGTTGCGCCCTGGTTGATGTGGATGCTTGCTGGTTCATGGCTCCCCCGTGTTGTTGACCGTGAGGCGATTGTGCTGGCCATGCCGGCCGATGGACAGAACGCCGCGGGCTTACCGCTTACTGATGGCGGGAGGATCAGACTGTCTCGCCGTGGGTTTCAATGATGGCGGCAAGCGGCCTACGCAGGCATTCGCCGTGCCGCTGCCTGATCGCACCGAGGCGAGCGAAAAAAACGATGCGCCCGTTGCCCCCGGCCAGGCGCTGCAATTGGCCGCGCGCCCGGTCGTGCTGCAGCATCACGCTGAGCGGGTGCAGCGCAAGTCCGAGCCGCTGCGCGTTCAGCCATACTTCCATCAGGCGCGCGCCGGCCTGGACCATCACCGTCGATGCAAGGTCGTCCGACGGCAGGCTACACAACAGCAGTTGCGCTGAGTCTTCTACCAGCGCCGCCAGTTGCGCCGCCATGTTATGCGGCACGCGCACGATGCGCAGCACTTGCATGACCTCCGGCGCCAGCACACATTGCATGATGCGCGTACGCAGCGGCGACATCGGTCCCATCAGGCTATGCAGATAAAAACCGTCCTCGGCCGGCTTGCGCGGATCGAAACGCAGGTAGCGGTAGGTTTCCTTCCATGCGCGGTAGCTGGAGAAGTCCAGCGCCGCGAACTGCCGTACCAAATCGGCGGCACGGGCAATCAAGGCCGGGCTGCGTTCCACCCGGAGATGCAGTTGGTCCCCGGTCAGCTGTTCCGGCCAGTGCCGCTCCAGCAATTGCGCGAGCACGACGTCACTGCAACTGCCCTCGGCAAACGGCGCGCGATGAGTACGGCGCTGCCGGACGCTGTCTTGCAAGCCGGCGAATGCCGTGGCATCTGGAACGCGCTGCGGCTGCAGAGCAAGCAACACCAGGCCCCGGCAGCCATGCCCTTGTTCCAGCGATTGCAAGAACGGCATGGCTGCCGGGGCCTGCGCCTCCAGCATCTCCAGCCAGTGCCAGTTGCAGTGAAAGCCCAGCGCATCGAAGGCCGCGCTCAACAAGCCGAGGAACATGCCGCAACTGAGCTGCATTTCCAGCGCAAGACTGGGTAATGCTCTCAAGGTACGCTTGCGATCGATGCCCAGCAGCAGCAACTGCCCGTGCTCCGCCCAAGCATGTGCCGGCAAAAGTTGCGCCCGCATCCGCCTGTCTTCGATATGCACCAGCTTCCATGGCTGGCAGTTGTGCGACGACGGCGCCTGGCGCGCAATGTCGACTGCTTGTAGCAGGTTTTCTACAAATTCCATAACCGTCCCTTACTCCTACCCGTGCGACACGCACTGTCCTACCAGCGCCAGCGCGTAATCGCCGATCAGCCCGCCGTAGCCGTTCAGCTGCGATCCTTGGCTGCTCGGCAACTGTGCCACCAGGCGCGGCGACACGCGCCATGACAAGCGGCCGTCGCAGCCGCTTGCTTCGAGCTCGATGTCGGCAAACCAGCCGAATATGCTTTTCCCGTGGGCCTTCATGAAGGCTTCCTTGAAGGCCCAGACCGCAGTACAGGCGGCATCGCCGCCGGCGGCGCTGACGCGCATTTCATGCGCAGTAAATGCCATCTCGCGTGCCGCATGCGGAAACGGCCTCACACGCTCTATATCGATGCCGACCGGATAAGCACTGGCCGCAGCCACCGCATATCCTTGCGAATGGCTGATGCTGACATGGCCACCGGCTGCCTCCGGCTGGCCGCGATTGTGTTCGGCACTGCTGTTGCCGATGACCAGCGCATGCAACGGCGATTCGGCACCGGCCTGCGCATGCAGATGCTGCAATGCGGCCTTGGCGGCGACGCGCCCGGCCATCCATTCGCGGCGCCGCTTGGCCAGCCGCAATCCGTGCAGCCGCTCGCGCTCGGTTTTGCCAAACATGCGTGCGAGGTAAGCATGATCATGTTCGCGCCGCGCTACCGCGTCGACCGACACTGCGCTGACAACGCAGTCACCGATGCTCACTGTGCAAGCCGTCTCGGTCTGCGGCAACATGATTGCGGCAATGCCGCTCATGCAGGCGCCCGGTAACCGGCGCCGAGCTGCGTGCCGGCGACTTCCTCCACCACTTCCGCCATCGTGGAAAAGCCTTCCACCAGCCGCGCGAAGCTCGCGCTGCCCATGTCGCGCTGGAATGCCTCGTTGCTGCTCACCTTGATTACCTCGATATAGTGGAACGGCGCATCATGCGCGCTACTGACCCGGGACACGTCGAAACTGCGCACACTCGGCAATTCCGGACAGGTCGCATAGTCGGTGTCGAGCACCCAGTTTTCGAAAGCCTGCGCATGGCCGATGTCAAGCAGGCGGATTTTATGGACGATGGATTGCATGTGAGACTCCCGTGGTGAGTAAGCGCTGCCATCTGCTTGCAGCAGCAGGTGGTAATTGATGCCGCCGGTGCCGAAGGAACTGACCGCCGCGCGCCGCCTGCCGTCGATCGCATCCCAGCGCGTGTTGGCGGTCACCAGTTCGGCCGGGATGCCCGCCAGCGGCAACTGCGGATCGATGCGGCGGCGCAGCAAGGTGGCCGGCAGCGCATGCCGCTGCAAGGCGAGCACCGTTTTCAGCAAGCCGGCGGCGCCAGCGGCGGCGAAGGTATGACCGATGTTGGATTTGACCGAACCGATGCGCAGCGGTACTGCGCGCGCGCCGCCGTACACGCTGCCGATCGACGTCAGTTCCGCCAGATCGCCCAGGCGCGTGCCGGTACCGTGCGCTTCGACGTACTGTACGCTCGCTGGCGCATAGCCGGCCTGCGCGAAGGCGCGGCGCATCGCCAGCGCCTGCCCGTCCGGATCGGGCGCGGTCATCGACACTGCATCGGCCGAGCCGCCAACGCCGGTGATCGTCGCATGAATACGGTCGCCGTCGCGCAGCGCATCGCTGAGCCGCTTGAGCACGAACAGCGCCGCGCCATCGCCCGGCGAGAAGCCGTCGGCATGCTCGGCAAACGGCGCTATCCTTTGTTGCGACAGCATCATTTGCGACGAACAGAGCACCAGATCGCGCAGGTTGGCCGGCAATTCGACGCCGCCGGCCAGCACCAGGTCGTAGCGATGCCGACGCAAGGCCAGCACCGCATTGTTGAACGCTGCCAGTGACGACGCGCAGGCCGCTTCCACCGCGACCGGCATCGCGGCGAGGCCGAAGCAGGCCGACACCAGTGCCGCACTGCCGCTGGCAAGGTAGCCGTCCAGCGTGAAATGATCGATGCCGTGGTCCGCCGTACCGGCATCGGGTACGCTTCCCAAGGTGCGCACCAGTTCAGGCGCGTGCAGCCGGCACGCGAGTTCGCGCTCGCGGCCCAGGCTGAGATTGGAGGCGACCATCACCGCGGTGCGGCCGAGCTTGCCGCGCTTCTGCGCCAGGCCGAAATCGGCCAGTGCTTCGGCGGCGACATGCAGGGTCAGCTTTTGCGCGATATCCAGCCCGGCAGCGCGCTTCGGGAATATTCTATATGCGGCAAGACCGGCATCGTAATGCTCGCGCTGCTTGAGGTCGGCGCCGTATTGCGCATAGCTCGACAGCACAGCGGCCTCGCCTTCGCCAAAATAGGCGGCGCGCGGCAGCACGTTTTCCGGCAGCGGCTGCACTGCATCAAGGCCGTCGAACAGGCGCTGCGCGAAGTCGGCGCTATTGCTGCAGGGACCGAAGGCACCGCCAATGCCGACGATCGCAATCGCTTCCTGCTGTTCTTGCGCAGGCGACATAGCGGACGACAATGCCTGACTGGCACTGTCGGGTGCCGACAGCAGCAGATGCCATTGCACGCCGGTCAGGCTACTGCCAAAGACGCCGGCAAGCTGCGGCGCGTCGCCAGGCCAAGGAGTAGCAGCATCGGGATACGCCATACCGGCACGCGCATGCAGCGCTGCCGCACTGCGCATCTGCGGCAAGGTTTTTTCGTGCAAGGCCAGGCTGCTGCCTGCCACCGCGGCCAGTGCCGCATTGGCAAAGGTATGACCGAATGTGGCGACACTGGCGCCAAGGTGCAGCGGCCGATGCTGGCCTTGCGCACAGGCATCGCTCAAGACGCTCAACAACTGCGGCGCCTGGCTGCCGATGCCGGGCAGCACGCAGTCGATATACTGTTGCGCCGCCGCCGTCACGTCCGCCTGCGCACAAGCTTCATTGATCACATGCAACGCCGCCGTGCCATCAACTGCATAAGCCAATGCCCCCGGCACATCCTGCCTTGCCGCACCCATGCCGCGCAGCACGCTGTAGATGCGGTCCTTGTCGCGTCGCGCATCGGACAAGCGTTTGAGCAGCAGCGCGGTGGCGCCTTCGCCCATGGGCGTGCCTGCGCCGTCCTGCGCAAAAGGGTGGCCGCCGCAGGCGCCAGTAAAACCCTTTCTTGCCAGTGCCAACGGCGTCAGAAGGCTCTCGATGCGTTGTCCGCTGGCGACGATGACTGCCCTGCTCTGGCCGCTGTGAAGCGACAGGCTGGCCGCCTCCAGCAGCGCGTAGCCGGTCGCATCCGCGCATTCCATTGCCTGCACCGGACCACGCAGCGACAGGACCGATGCAATGCGCGCCGGAATGCTGCTTGCCATTTCGCCGACCCGGTCATGCGAGGAGGAACCGAAGCGCGCGCGCAATGTCTCCTTCAGGAGCGAAAATTGATCGGCGCTGCCAGCAAGTTCATGCGCCAGCCGCACGCCTTCCACCTTCAATGCGTTGGCGATGGTGCTGTCGAAGCCGAAGCAGGTGCCGCACATGACGGCCACGTCATCGCGCGCCAGATCGCGCTTGTCATACCCGGCATCGCGCACGCACTCGTCCGCCACCTGCAACAGCATCAACATCATTTGCGATACCGATTTGCGGTAGACCGGCGGAATGCGGAAGCGCTTGAAATCGCATTCCATCTCGTCGAAAAAGGCGCCGTGCCATCCTCGCAACTGTTCGCGCACGGTGCCGTCAGTGTCCCAGTAACGTGCCAGCGGCAGCGGCGAAAAGTGCGACGTCCCCGCCTGCAGCTGGCGCCAGAACGCATCCTTGCCGCGCGCCTGTGGATACAGGCAACCGATGCCGACGATCGCGATCGGCTCGAAAGGCGGCGGCTTATGCATCGGCGGCGACGATGTCGTTGCGCTCGTGGGCATGCGGCATGGCTGCGCTGTCGCTGGTGCTGCTATTCAGTTGCTCCAGCGCGCGGTAGTCGATCTTGCCATTCGCATTCTTCGGCAATGCTTCCAGTTGCCGGGCAAGCCTGGGGATCATGTAGCGCGGAAGCCGGGCGCTGCAGTAGCGCTTGATATCGAGCACGCCAAGTCGTTCGCCGGCATGCCGCAGCGTGTAATAGGCAACGATGTGTTGCGTCTCCCCCGCGCACTGCGCCACGACCGCGACGTCTGCGATACCCGGCATCGCGCCCAGCACCGCTTCGATTTCGCCCAGCTCGATACGGTTGCCGTTGAGCTTGAGCATGCGGTCCTTGCGGCCGTGGTAGTACAGGAAGCCGTTCTCGATGCCGACCAGGTCGCCCGTGGCATGCCGCCCGTGCAGGTGATTGACGTGAGCGGCCGCTTCCTGCCGGCGCCAGTAGCCAGGCGTCACGCACGCGCCGGAAACGACCAGTTCGCCGATCGCACCTTCGCCGCTGACCGGCTGCCCGTCTGCGTCGACAATTTCGGCAGTCACGCCGGGCAGCGTGCTGCCGATATAGACTGGCTTGTCGCGCGCCATGTCATTGTCGCGCACCTGGTAGTACAGGCAGACGTTGGTCTCGGTCGGGCCGTACAGGTTATACAGCGCGCATGCCGCAGGCAGGCAGGATTTCAATGCCTGCAGTTGCCGTATCGGGAATACCTCGCCGGCAAACAGCACATGGCGCAACGATGCAGTAAGCTCGGATGTCAGCTCGCCGCTGCCAGCGAGCAGCGCGAGTGCCGACGGCACGCTGTACCAGACGCTGACCTTGTGTCGCCGGATGCCGGCGATCAGCGCCGCAAGATCGCGCTGCTCGTCCTCGCGCACGATCCATACCGCAGCGCCGACTGCCGCAGCGGCGAAGTAATCGAAGGTGCTCAGGTCGAAATGAAAACCGGCATGGTTGGCCAATACGTCGTGCGGCGTCAGCTTCAATTCCGCCAGTGCCCAGGCGATGAAACTGTGCAGGTTACCGTAGCTGATCTGCACGCCTTTCGGCACGCCAGTCGAGCCGGAGGTAAACAGGATGGCGGCGAGATCGTCCACAGCGGCGGCGAATGGTGGCGGCAGTGCGACCGACGGCTGTAGTGCGGCAAGCTTCATGATCGCAGTGTTAGCAAGCGGCGCATCATCGCAAGGCACATCATCAACGATCAGTATCAGTTTCAGCTTCAGTTTCAGCGGCTCGCACTGCCATCCGTCGAGCGCACGCAAATGTGCGGCATCCGTGACCAGCACCGTCGGTTCGGCGCTGTCCAGGATTTTCCTTGCGCGTTGCGCCGGCTGCGTGCCGTCCAGCGGCACATAGACGGCGCCGATTTCCATCGCCGCATAGAGCGACAAGGCATAGTCCCGGCATTTCGGCAGCCAGATGGCGACGCGGTCGCCATGCCGTGTTCCATGGCGCGCAAAATGGGCAGCGCGCTGGCGCACGGCCTGGTAGAACTGTCTATAACTGATGGCGTCAGGATCAAGGAATGCAAGACGATCGGGATGTTCCTGCGCGCAGGTGCGCAGGTAGTCAATGACTGGGGTGAAGGTTGGAGTGCTCATGTTCTTCTATTCATTCGATTGAGGTGCTTCACTTCTTCGCAAAAAACAGGGTAAGCGGTCCTTTGCCGTTCCCATGCATGCACATTGCTATCCGGGACAGGGCGCCTCCCCCCTTGCAGAGGGGGGAGGAAGCGTCAGTCCTTCACCTGACAACCTATCCCCGCACCGCCACCCCCACCTCCTTCGCCGCATCCACCAGGATCTGCGCCGCCTCATCGAGATCATCGGCCGTGTGCTCGCAGCTCACGCTGATGCGCAAACGCGCATCGCCGACAGCGGCGCCGGGGAACACCACGGTCTGGCAATACATGCCGCGTGCCCGCGCCGCGCGTCCAAATTCGAGCGTCTTGCGATCATCGCCGACCACCACCGGGAGGATCGCGCTGGCGGAATGTCCAAGGTCGAACCCGGCTTCCAGCAAATGGCCGCGCAAGTGATGGACGTTGCGCCACAGCTTGCTGATGCGCTGCGGCTCGCGCTCCATCACGTCGATCGCGGCGATCAGGCCGGCCGCGACCGCCGCCGGGATCGTGGCTGCAAACACATAGGAATGCGAATAGAAACGCAGGTAATCGACCACGTCCTCGTCGCCGCAAACGAAGCCGCCGACGCCAGCCAAGGTCTTGCTCATGGTGCCGACTTCCAGGTCCACCGCGCCCTTCATGCCGAAATGCTCGGTGGTGCCCGAACCGGTGCGGCCGAGCACACCGGTGGAATGCGCATCGTCAACCAAGACCCGCGCACCGTATTGCTTCGCCAGCGCGACCAGGCGCGGCAAGTCGACCACATCGCCGTGCATGCTGAACACGCCGTCGGTGGCGATCAGCTTGCCGCCGTCGTGGTCGGCATATTTCTGCAGGATTTTTTCCAGTCCGTCCAGGTCGTGCGGATAAATCTTGCGCGCTGCGCCGGCCAGCTTGCAGCCGTCCTGGATGCTCATGTGGTTCAGCGCATCGGTAAAGATCAGATCGTTCTGCCCGGCCAGCGCGGAAATGCAACCCAGGTTGGCGGAATAGCCGGACGGGTAGACGATACATGCCTGCCTGCCCTTGAGCTTCGCCAGCCGCCGCTCCAGTTCCATGTGCAGCACATTGGTGCCGCCGATCAGGCGGCAGCCGGTATTCGTGGCGCCGTATTCGCGCACGCCCTTGACGATCGCCTCGATCACTTCCGGATGATTCGCCAGGCCCAGGTAATTGTTCGACGCAAACATCAGGAATTCCCGGCGCTTGCCGCTGACCTCGTCGTAGATCACCGCACGGTTGCTGCAGCGCGATTCCAGCGGCATGCCGTACCAGTACAACTGTTCTTGCTGCTTGCGCTGATAGAAGGTATTGAACTCGCGGGCCTTATGGAACAGGTCGCGATGCGGGATGTGGACGAAATCCCTCATCGTCCGAGCGTCGTCCGCTGCCGGCTCTGCCGCCACGGAAAGCGCGCTGGCGTCAGCATGGCTGAGGTTGTCGATGAACTCCGACCACTTCTTTTCTTCCGTCGCCGGCGGCACTGCCATTGCCGGCGCTGGCGGTTCCAGCATGTCCAGGTGTACGAGCGGGCGCAGATGCGCGATGACCCGTGCAATGCTGGTCAACCCTGCGGGAAAGGTGATGGCGGCAATCCCAAGCAACTTGGGAAGCTCGGACAACACGGCTGCCTGAGTAACCGAGTCGATGCCGAGATCGCTCTCGAGCCCGGCATCGGGCACGAGGTCGCCCGGCTTGTAACCGGTGTGCCGGCTGTAGGCGGCGATGACCGCCGTCGTCAACGCATCGGCTGCGTGCTCCGGCACCCAGGGTCGCTGCGGCAAGGCAAGCGTCTTTCCGTCCTGCTCCAGGCATTGCCCGATATGCGCCAGCACGAGCGCAATCGTGTTTGTGTGTTGCGGATTTTGCCGGCCGGGCAGGCCGAGCGCCTTGTAAAGCTCCGCAAGGGTGGTGGCCAGCGTCACCGAGTCGATGCCGAGATCGCTCTCGAAATCGGCATCCGGCACGAGGTCGGCGCGTGCGTAGCCGGTGTGGGTTTGGAACATGTCCAGCACATACGCCTGCAGTCCTGCGGCCGGCGTTGCGATATGGTCGATTACCTGCTCGTTCATCATGCTACCCCCGCTGCCTGTGCCAGTGCCGGCCGGCTTTCGCTTTGCAGGCGCTCGACCAGATCGAGCATGTGCTGCACCGATTTGAAATTGGTCGGGACGACCGCCTTCAGAGGCACCGTCACGCCGGCTTCCCGCCGCAGCAGGTCGACCAGATCGAACAAGGCACTGGAATCGATGATGTTCAATTCCAGCAAGGGCGTGTCCAACGCAAACTGCTGGCACTCGCCGCCAAGGTAGTTCTCCGCGATATACGCAAGAAGCTTGTTTCCTAACATGGTGTCCTCTCGTTAAATGATGTTTTCAGGGTTCTGACAGCCGCTCATTACCGCTTTTCGCCGATGAACAAGGTGCGCGGCCCCGGTATCGCCTGCACCCTGGCATTGACGAAGCCCGCTTCGGTGAAGCGTTGCAGGTATTGCGCGCAGGTCGATTCGATGCCGCCGTCGGTGGACACCAGCATGTTGATTGACAGCAGCGAAGTGAACAGTGGGCCGCTTTCGTCATCGGCCAGCGGGGTCTCGCTGGCGATGAAGGTGCCGCCCGGCGGCAGCGCCTCGTGAATGTGACGCAGGATCTGCATCTGGATGTCCGGCGCATAGTCGTGCAGCATCCAGCCGAGATGAACCAGGTCGTGTTCCCCCTTGGGGATGGTGCCGCTGATGACGTCGCCCGCCACGATCTTGATGCGCTCGGCATAACCGTTCTCGGCGATCTTGTCGCGCACGAAGCTGGTCGCCTGCGGCAGTTCGCAGATGCTCAGGCCAAGCTGTGGATAGCGCGCAGCGACCGCCATCGGCAAGGTGCCGATGCCGCTGCCGATATCCATGAATTTCCTGTAGCCGGAAAAATCGAATCCCTGCAGCATGCCCTCGATAAAGGGTTTTGCGAACATGCCGAGGAATTCCTGGAAATCAACGACATCCTGCGGGTTCTGGTACAGGATGCTGAACCAGCTGCGCTCATCACCGAAAGCCGCCCGACGCTGATCCTTGTCGTCACGCACCCCTTGCGCCGTATGTGACCACAGCGGATACAGGAAGGTATCGATATGGCGACCGAGCCAGCCCAGCCATTGCGCTGAACCACTCACCATGTAGTCGCGCGCCGCCTGAGTGAGGCAGAAACGCTCCTCCTCCTTCGCCAGCAGGCCGATGGCAGTCAAGGCGATCAGCAGGCGCTTGCCGGATTGCAGCGCAATATTGCGGTGCTCGCAAATGGCTTCTGCCGTTGCCGGGCCTTGCTCCAGCGCGTCGAAGACTTTAAGTTCCAGGGCGGAAGTAATCGTCTTGGTCTTGAAAAATCCCATCATCAAGTCAACGATCTGCTCTTTATTCATTTCCATGTAACGGTTCCCATTAATTTAAAAAAGTGGACATGTCTTCGCAGACGGTCGCGAACGAACGCACGAAGTGATCGATTTCTTCCCGGCTGATCACCAGCGGCGGCTGGATGCGGATCACGGTCGAACTATTGGCCGTGACGAAGGTGAGGATGCCGTGGTCATTGCTGAGCTTGGTGACGAAGCGCATGCAGAACATCTCGGCCAGCGACTCTTCCATCTTGCTCATCGCAGCGGCCAGGTGCTGCTTCACTTCATCGGGGAAGAAACGGTAGGTCAGGTGCCAGTCGCCCGGCAGGCGGGTGCCGAATTCGCGTGCGCAGGCTTCCACCGCGCCCGCGAAATCGTTGTCGAGCTGAATGCCGAGCATCAGGCCGCGCCCGCGCACTTCGGCGATGAACGGATAGTGCTCGGTGGCTTTTTCCAGCTCCGCCTTGAAGTAGGTGCCCAGTTCGTCCGCGCGTTCGGCCAGACCCTGCTGGTGCAGGCCGTCGAGCGCGGCCAGGCCGGCGACCGCGGCGATGTTGCAGCCACCGAAGGTGGATGTGTGCAGCAGGAAACGGCCCATGGTGCCGTAGGCGGCATCCCATACCTGCGCGGTGCTGAGCGTGGCGCCGATCGGGATCAAGCCGCCCGACAGCGATTTCGCCAGCACCATGATGTCCGGCTCAAGTCCTTCCCACTCGCTGGCGAACATGCGGCCGGTGCGTCCCAGCCCGGTCTGGATCTCGTCGACGATCAACAGCGTGCCGGTCTGACGGCAGATCTCCTGCGCCGCCGCCAGGTAACCGGGTGGCGGCATCTTGACGCCACCCTCGCCCTGGATCGGTTCGACAATGTAGGCCGCCACCTCTCCGGAGTTCAATTCGCTGCGCAATGCCTCGAGATCGCCGAAAGCGACGCCGACACAGTCCGGCACCAGCGGCCGGAAATGCTTCTTGTGCTTTTCGCGGCCGGTCACCGACAAGGCGCCCAGCGTCTTGCCGTGGTAACTGTTTTGCGCGTACACGAAGCGTGTGCGGCCGGTGGCGGCGCGCGCCAGTTTCAGCGCCGCCTCCACCGCTTCGGTGCCGGAGTTGCTGAAGAACACACGCTCGAGTTCGCCGGGCGCAATCGCGCACAAGCGCTCGGCCAGCTTTGCGGTCTCCTGCGGCAAGGACACGTATTGCACGAAGTTGGGCGTCGAATCGCTCAGGAACTTGCGGATCGCCTCGGTCACGATGCGCGGATTGTGGCCGAGGTTCAGGCAACCGTAACCGGACACCATGTCGAGGAATTGCCGGCCTTCGGTATCGGTCAGCGTGCATTGCTCGGCGCGATCGAACACATGATCGCAGCGCTGCATGCCGAGGAAGTCGGCCAGCATGGGATTGATGTGGCTGCGGTAGCGCTGCAGCGTCTGCGTACGACGCTGTTCGCCGCCATCGGCGGGTGCCGCAGCAGACTCCTGGCGCCGGTGATAACGCGCCAGGCCGCTGATGATTTTCTCATTGATGCGCTCACCCCAGGACGCCAGCGGGAATGCGTAAAAGCCGTGGCGCTCAGCCAGCGCACCGATCTCCAGCACCTTTTCCGGCTCCAGCGTGCGCCCGATGGAAAAGCACTCGGCGCGCCCTTCCAGGGCCAGCACCATGGTCTCGGTCAGGCAGCCATTGATCTGCTGCTTGATCGCCATGTTCAATGATTCCCCGCCCAGCTTCACCTGCGGCGACGCGGTCATGCAGCCGCCGTCGATCACCAGCGTGTCGGTACGTGGCGGCGCGCTGCGGAGCGCATCGCGCGGCAAGGCAATATCGACCACGATCGAACCCGGCAGCAGGCGCGCCTCGTCGATCACGTCGCCGGACGAGGTAGCCGATGCAAAGAGGCGGTTGTTCGCATAGCAGTCGTCGATGCTCTCGCGCAGCGTCACCTGCGCATGCCATTTTGCCGGCAGGTGTTCCAGCAATTCTTCCCGACTGGCGCTGCCGCTGCGGTACAACAGGTCGAGGCGACAGCCTTGCGCCAGCAGCAGTTTCGCCAGCGACAGGCAGATCGAGCCGGGGTAACCGACAATCGCCACCTGCGCCTCCTGCGGGCCTAGTTGCAGCCATTCGAACACCTGCAGCAGGGCCTTGTAAGCGGCATAGGTCGTGAGCGAATTGCCGCTGGTGACCGGCAGGCTGGCGCGCTCGGCGGTGACAAGGCCGCGCTTGCCGATGATGGACGTGAAGCCTCCGAGGCCGACCAGCTGTGCGCCCTGCTTGCCCAGCGTATCGATGCCTTCGAAGATGCGTTCCTGCACCTCGCGCGCCGACGCCAGCATTTCATCGGCGGTCAGCGGCAGGTAGTGTACGATGCCTTCGCAGGTGGCGCCGGCGGCGGAACGGATCTGGCCGAAGTCGACGAAGGGAACCATGTTTTCGCGGCGCCACAAGTCACGTTGGTAGCCGCTTTGCAGGTCTTTCGATTGACGCTGCAGCAGGTCGAGCATCTTCACGTAACGCTTGAGTCCGACCGACGTCGGATGTGCGATGAATCCAAATTTCATTGTTTTTCCTGATGCTGGTTTCATATGGGGATCATTCATTTAGCCGCCGTCACGCGATCAAGGGCGCATCGTCCGCCACGGCGGCCGGCTCACTGTGCATTTCATCGCGCTGCCAGCCCGTCGCCGTCGCCAGGCTGATCCCGTCGCCTTCGTTGTTATGCCCGACCACCACCGAGAACAGATTGATGCGCCCCGGCTTTTGCAGCGCCTCGGCCAGCATGTCGGCGTCGAAGCTGTCGAGCGTGCGCGCGCAGACCTGCAGACCGCAGATGTCTTCTTCCCAGTCCGCGGACATCAGGTTCACCAGACGCATCTGGCGCGAGGTGCGGTTGAACAGGATGCGCTCCTGGTAGGTGCTGATTACCGAGTGGCCGCCGTTCATAAAGTAGAAGACGGTGAAGTTCTTGCGCATGCGGTCCGGATAATTGAGCGCGTTCTCGATAAAGCTCGGCAGAATGTCGGGCACGAGGCCCTTGGCGCCGTCGCCGATGAAGGCGACCACGTTGGTGCCGCTGGTGTAGGCGACGCTCAGCGTGGCCTGCAGCGCATCGCCCATCAGCGCCCGTCCGTACCAACCGGAAAAGCCGCGCCGGGTGCGCGCGACATTGCGGACCGCCGAGATGCCGCAGCGGCCGACGTCGTACAGGCCGGTGTAGTCGTAAGCGCGCTCGACGATCAGCTTTTCCACCAGGTGATTGAGGCGCGCGAAAAAATAGTTCGGGCTCATCGGTGTCGCCGGCAGTTTGCTTGCCACATCCGACGGCGTGTCCGGCACCGACGCCATCAGCTGGCAGCGGCGTTCGCGCAAGGCCGGCGACACGTCGAGGTGGCGCTCCACATGGCGCAGGAAGCTACGGTAGTCCATCACCAGCCCATGGTCGGTATAGGGTGACATGTGTGCGGCGTTGCGGGTCAGTTGCACGATGCTCAGCTTGCGCGCCAGCCGGCCTTCCGAAAACGGCGTACTGACCTGCCCAAGCTTGCTTTTCATGAAGAACAGGCATTGCTGCGACTGCGGATTGAGCTTGTCCCTGGTATGCAAGTAGTTGTACACGCGCGGACTGTAGCCGTACACTGCCAGCGTGCCGAGGTAATTGGGAATGCGCTTGCCGTCGCGGTACTTCGGCACCGAACCGGGATGGGTGAGGGAGTCGGTCAGCGCGATGCCGGCACGCTGCGCGATCGACAAGGTCAACGCCAGTTCTTCCTCATCCATCGGCCCGCATTGCCACAGCAGCCGTTCCGGCCCCTGGTTGATGATCTGCATCACGTCCTGCAACACATCCTGCACCGCCTCGTCGGGCGCTGCCATGCACGCGTTGAGCGCGGGTGCAAACAGCGCCGGATCGAGTTCGTCGCCGGCGTCGAGCACTGCCTGCGTCGCCAACAGCACCACCGGCCCCTGCCCTGCGTCGTACAGCGCCACTGCGCGTCGAAGGTCTTGAGCGATATTGCCGGCGTCTTCCATGTACACATAAGGAATGCCGCGCGCCTGCAGCACCGCACGCGTATCCTCGTCGCGGGAAATCGTGCCCTGGAACGCAAACCACTGGCTGGCACGGTTTTCCGCGCAGACGATGAAGCCCTTGGCGCGCGCCTCGCGCAGGTTGGCGAGCGTACCCCGGAATTCGTCGATCATGCCGCTGGTAACGATCACTGCGAACGGCTTCTTGTAAAGCTGCCAGTTGGCCAGCGCGCCGCAAGCCAGGCTGTGTTCGCTCGGTCCACGTAGCACCAGCGCGCCAAGCCGGTTCGCTTCCACCTCAAAATAATTGATCAGATTCGACACCAGCGAACCGGTGAAGTAAAAACCGAGCCAGTCACTGCCGGCGCGCGCGGACAGGAAGCCGGTCAGGAAGCCGGCCAGCGTATTCCTGCGCAGGCCGCGTGTGTCGGTCTTGGCGCGGCGATTGACATAACTGAGTTCGAGAAAATCCATCCACAGGCAGAGCAACTCCGTCTGCAGCACCGCCCTGTCGGACGGCAGGATGCATTCGATGTATTCCATCGGCTGGTAGCGGATGCGGGTCTCTTGCGGCGAGGTGAATACCGCCGTCGAAAACGACGAGCACAATGCCGGCACTGCCGCCTCCTGCAAGCGCGCGTGGAAGCTGACGAGCTGCTCATCGATTTCCTGCGGGCTGATGCCATCGTACAGCGGATCGGCGTAATCGATGAACAGCATGCCAATCTGGAAGCCGCCCTGCGTCGGCGCGGCGGTAATTTTGTCGAACGCCGCCTCCAGACTGTCGGCTTGGATCACCTTGATCGCCAGGCGTTCCCGACGCGCGGCGAGGAAGCGCACCGCCTTGTCGCACGCCTCGCGATATACCGGGTTCGACACCGACTGCGTTGGTGCATAGTCGATGTCGGCATCAATTTCCACATGCTGGAATACCTCGCCGCGCACATCGTTCAACACACTGAAACCGGTTTCAAAGAACGCGCGGCGGCGCGTGACAACAACCACGCCTATAGCCGTCATATCCATACTTTTGTCCTTTAGTGGAAAATTGAAATCTGCGGAGATCACTACCGAATGTTTATGCGATCGCTCTCTGCTCGAGCAGCGCTTGGTCGGTATCGGCAACGCGTTCCTCGATGCGCACCACGCCGCCGTCACCGTCGAGGTAGATCAGGTCGCCGGTGCGTATGGTCTGGGTCGCCTGCTTCGCATTGACGACCGCCGGAATACCGAACTCGCGCGACACGATGGAGCTGTGCGACAAGACCGAGCCGATGTCTGCGACCACCCCGGCCGCCAGCACGAACAGCGGCGTCCACGATGCATCGGTAAAGCGTGCCACCAGAATTTCGCCCTGGCGGAATTCGCCCGCCTGGCGGTTGAGGTCGGTGATCACGCGGGCGCGCCCCACCGCCACGCCGGGGCTGGCGCCGAGGCCATGCAGCAGGTCGCCCTGCGCCGCGTCCAGCAACACCTGATCGTCGCGCTGCGGCACATGGCCGCCGATCAGCGCCATTGGCGGTTCCTTCAGGCGCTCGTTGAGCAGATGCTGCTGACGGTTGCGCGCAATCAGTTGCGGAGCAAATGCCTGCTGCGCCGTTTTGCGCCCGGCCACGTAATCGCGCAATTCGTTGAAATCGATGTACGGCAGGTCCTGTATGCCAGAGACACCCTCCGCCTCGACGCGGCGCAGCACCTCGACGATGATTTTGCGGTAGAACCAGGTCTCGGCGATGAAGGTCGGACGCGTCGCTTCGCGCCGTTCCGCCATCTTCGCGTAGGCGGCGATCACAAAGCGGAATGCCATCCTTGCCTTGAGCGGCAGTTTGTCCAGCAACTGCCGCGTGTCTTCTTCGCGCGCCTTGCCGATCGTCGCCAGACGCGCTTCAAGCTGCACATCGCTGCTCAGGTACAGACGGATGATTTGCAGCAGATAGCTCGGATCGTCGTTCCAGCGCGGAATGCTCAGTTCGAATTCCTGGCGACCGCGCGAACCGAAGTCCGCCAGGAAGGCGCCAAAATCGTCGTTCCAGAAACGGCGCCCCTCTGCATGCTGCTGCAAGGTATCGGCCAACTGCGCCAGCGGCGTCTCCAGGAACAGTGCGCGCAGCACCGGCAAGCGCTCGACGCGCGCTGCCAGTTCGCACACGCCACGCGTCACCTCGATGGTACGCAGGTTGTTCATCGATGCCTTGATGCGGTTCTGCAGCCCTTTTCCTTCGTTCCCCAGCCACTTCTCGCACAGCTCCGCCAGCGCATCGTACAGCGCGAACGATTGCAGGAAGAACGGCATGTAGGCAGCACAGGATTCGAGGAAGTAGCGGTCGATGCGCTGCAGTTCGGCATCGAGCTGCGGCAGGCTCATCTTCTCGAGCTCGAGCTTGCGGAAGCGCCCGCTTTCGCGCTGGCGCAAGGCGATCATCTTGCTCACCGTGCCGCCAGCGGTCGCCATATTATGCACCTGGCATGCCAGCCAGTAGAGGCTGCTCTTGAAAAACTGGAACCCGGACACCGGTTCGCCGTAGGGATTCTTGTAGTGCGTGAAGTCGACGTCGGCTGTCGCGTAGCGCCGCGTGAACTTCATCGGCTCGTGCGTGGGAGGGCATTGCGTCAGCAGGCGCGCCGATGCGGAGATGTTCAGGTACACATGACCCTGCAGGTAGCCGACGTAATACTGCGCACTGCCGATGTCGAGCAAGCCCATGGTCTTGACTGCCGGGCCATGCACGTGGTGCTGGTAGAAGCGGGTGAAGGACAGTCCGAGCGGCGTCATCAGCCCGGTCAGGATTTCGCCGGTGTCCATGCGCGAAAACATCGTGTTGTCGCGCACCTGCTGATTGGTTTCCTGCTCGTCGCCGTACAGCTTAGCGGCGATGGAAGCAGTCACCGTGATCGGCCGCGCCTGCAGTATCGAGATACTGTCATCCTTCAGTGCCCATTCGATATCGAGTTCGCAGCCGTAATGGCGGCGAATGCGTGCGGCACAGGCCGCCAGTTCGGATGCCTGCATATCGCTCAGGCTCGGCTGATCAACGAATTGCGGCGCTACCTCCTGCATCGCGACGCCATCTGCAGTGTACGCACACATCACCGGCTTGGCCCGGACAAACCGTTCCATCAGCGCATGACTGTCGCTGTCCATCACATAGGTATCGGTGCTCGCCTGGCCCGACACCACGCCCTCGCCCAATCCCCAGCAAGATTCGATCACCGTGCGTCCGGCAGCGCCGCTGATCGGGTCGGCGGTGAACAACACGCCGGCAGCATCGGCAACGATCATCTGCTGGATCACCACCGCGATGCCGCCGTCGGCCCGCTTGCGCCCCTGGTAGGCATGCGCGCGTTCGTTCCACAGCGACGCCCAGCAACGCTTGACGCAATCGAGCAGCGCGCTCTCGCCCTCCACGTGCAGGAAGGTGTCGTACTGGCCTGCAAATGATTGTGCATCGCCATCTTCATTGACGGCGGAGGATCGCACCGCGACCGGGCCGCTACCGAGTTCGCGATAGGCAGCGACGATCGCATCCTGCAGCGCGGGCGGCAACGGCGCTTGCGCAATGCGAGCGCGGATGTCGGCGCAGCTGTCGCGGTCGACCTTGTCCATGCCGTCGATCCAGGCCGCCAATCCGGATGCCTGCAAAAAAGCATGACAGGCATCGACCGTCACGCAATAGGCGCGTGGCACCGGGAAGCCGGCGCCGATCAAGGTATTGAGCGAGTTAGCCTTGCCGCCGAAATGCTGCACGCCGGTCGCAGGGTTGCCGGCAATTTCCATCACATGCAGGCCGGAAGGCAGTGCTTGCGCCACCATCGTATCGGCCGCCGTGCGCTGCAGGTATGCCTGCGCCTGTTGTGCCGCAGCGAACCCTGCGCTCACTGCGCTCTCCAGGTTGCCGATGCCGACGCTGTCCTGGTTCGCAAAGGAAACCCCACCCACCGGCTGCGACGCCTGCACAAACAGGTCGGCTTTCATTTGCCCGCGCGTGGCGACCACCAAGGCACGCGACCAACGCCAGATCCGGATGTCTTCCACCTCGTCAGTGGATAGTCCCTTCGCCTGCAGCATTTCCGACACTTCTTGCAAGGTCGCCTGCTGCAGCTGCGCAAAATCTGTCTTGCCGAGTTTGCCCTGGTCGAGCTGTTCCGCCACCGGCTTCAGCAAGGTCAGCACACCGGCTTTCTTGCCGTCGTCGCGGTCCAGCCAGTTGGCGACCACGCACACCCTGCTGCGGCACCAGGCCAGCGGCGCAGCGGCGGCGGTATCGCCTTCGATCACATAGCCGCCGAAGTAGTCAGTCCAGGCAGCGCTGCGCAGGTAGACGTTCGCGATGCAGTAGTCGCGGTGCTGGATCTGGCGCATCGCATGCTGCTGCTGCGCCGGCAAACCGGCAACCGCATCGAGTGCTGCATGCTTGGGCGCGGCCCACACCACCGCGCCGGCGCTGACCTCGCTCTGCACGCCGCCACGTTCAAAGGTGATGCGGTAACGTTCGCCATCACGCGCAACCGTCTGCACGCGCGCACCGCTTTCAATACGGCAGTTGCCACGCTCGCGCAACGCCGCCTGCAGACGTTCGCTGAGATAACCGTTCCCGCCGGGGAAGGTCACCAGCGTGCCATACAAGTAGCCGACCAGGAAGTGCAGCCCGACATAGGCGGACACATCCGCCGCCGACAGACATTCCACTTTCAGGGTCGTCTCGACCGCATCGCGCACCAGCGGGCCGAACTTCGCATCCGGCACCAGCGCCGTTGGCAGCCGCGAACGCGCTTTCTCATCGAACAATAGTTCGGCCAGCGACATCGAGTCGAACTGTTCCATCTCCTCGCGCGTCCAGCCGCATCCGGCTTGCCACGGTAGCGCCGGATACTTGCCGCCATCCTTGCTGAAGCGCTGCAGGTAGGCATAGAGTTCCGCAAACACCGGATCGCCCAGCTTCTTCGGCGCCGCGATGAATTTCTTGCCGCGCAATGCGGCGCCGAGCAGCGTGCATGTCAGTCCATACATCGCCGGGTTCAGCAACTCCTTCGGCTGCTTCAGCAGCCCCAGCGTGACCTCCCCCAGACCGCGCAGCAGATGGCGTGTGTTGAACAGCACGAATTGACTGTCGCCGGTGGAGCGCCAGGCATTGGACAAGCCGAGCCCGCTCAGCAATTGCGCCGTGTCCGAACCGGGCACCGGCTCCTGGAAGCAGCTGCCTGCTGTGGCGAAGCGTAGTTCACCGCGCTGCCCGCTGCGCGCCGCGCCGCCCACCGTGCCCTCCCGCTCCAGCACCAGCACGCTATGGCCAGCAAGCTTCCAGGCTGCCGCGAGGCCGGACAGCCCGCCGCCGACCACCACCACGTCGCAAGCACCGACCGCTTCGCCTTCCCGTACACCGCTATCGTCCGCAACGGGAATGGCCGCTGCACCTTCTTCATAATCCTTGCTGGGGAACTTTTTCTGCGTTGCCATTTTCCGTCTCTACCTTTTTCTGGGTTGAACAGCTGCCTTCAAAAAGCCAGCTTTGCAGGACCGTTGGATTACAACTAAGCACGGACAAGCGATGTGTCCGGCGCGTATGCGAAACCGAATGATTCGGGCTAACGCAGCCCCATGTGCCGTGCGATGAACTCGCGCTGTATTTCATTGGTGCCGGAGAAGATGCGCGCCGGTAGTGCATCGAGCAGCAAGCGATCGATGCCGGTCTCGCTGCAGACACCGGCGCCACCAAAGATCTGTATCGCGTCCAGCCCGCATTGCACCGCGCACTCGGACACCCACAGCTTGCTTTGTGCGATCGCCTCGTCATGCGGCAGGCCCTGATCATAGAGCCAGCCGGCGCGGTACAGCATCAGGCGCGATGTTTCCAGGCGCAGCTTGAAGTCGACCAGCCGGTCCGACACCGCCTGGTTGTGTCCTATCGGACGGCCGAACTGCTGACGTTCGCGCGCATGCGTGACGCATTGCCCAAGCACGCGCTCCATCGCGCCGACATAGGCGGCAAACAGGCAGCCGCGCTCCCAGATCATGGAGTCCTGGAAGATGGTCGCGCCCGCGCCTTCGTCGCCCACGCGCGCCCAGACGGGTACTCTGCAGTCGTCCAGGTGGACGCTGCCCCAGGGCGAGGTGCACAGGCCCGACTTGCGCTCACCGGTCGTCACTGTGAGGCCATGCGTTCCGCGCGGGATCAAAAAGGCGCTGATACCGAAATAGGATTGCTGCGCATCGGTCTTCGCATACAGCAGGAAGACATCGGCCACCGGCGCATTGGTGACGAAACATTTTTCGCCGTTGAGGATGTAGTGCTCGCCGTCGCGCCGCGCGCTGCTGCGCATTGCGAATGCGTCGGAACCGGAGCCGGGCTCGGTGATCGCATTGGCGGCAATCAGGCTGCCTTTCGCCATACCAGACAGGTAGCGCTCGTGCAGCTCGCGCGAGCCATGGCGCCACAGCGGCACAGCGCAAGCGAACATGTGTGCGCACAAGGAGAACACCAGCCCCATGTCGACGCAACCCTGGCCGAGCGCCTCCACCGCGAGCATGGTATCGAGCGCACCAAAGCCGGAACCGCCCCACTCTTCAGGCAAGGGCAAACCGGCCAGGCCGATCTCTGACGCCTGCGTCCACTTGTTGCGGTCGAAATGGGAAGACGCGATGCGTTCGCTGGCCGAGGCGGACAACACGTCGCGGGCAAAACGATGGATGTGTGAAACAGATTCTTGCTGCTCGCTGCTGAGACGAAAATCCATGCACGACCCTATATTTGGTGCAGCGGCAATAGCGGCTGCACATGTTTTTATTGAAAACTCCCTGGCAATGCATCATCACGCCTGCACGATCCGTACCGCTACAATTGCACTGTGCTACTGCCTAAAGAGCCTGTTCGAGATCTCTTAACCTGGAAACGGCAGTTGAGCGCTCAATTTCGAAGCGCTTCCATCTGGAGGTCCGCATGAGCATTGACTTTCGCTGCTTCGATACCGTTCACCAGTTCGGTGAGAGCGCTACAGGGTCGATTGCCCGCTTTGTCGGCGCCCTGGCTGCGTTGTTCGTCGTAGCAGAACGGGCCACACAAACGCGGCGCAACGCCGTAGCGCGCCCATCAGGTGCGTGAAAACCGGGAAATTGATTCCGACCACATCCTAAGCACTTTAGCGCCGCGAATATTAGAATAACAACATTGCGCAGCATCAATTTGATAAATATCAAACTAAGTGAAGATTTAACGAAATTGGGCGTGATTCAAAAAAGTCACTTTTTGGTAACGGATGCCGGGCATATTCCTTCCACTCAAGCAATGGAATTTCAGCATTCCGGAAGTGCGTCCAGGAGGCGAGATGCCTCCGGTTGATCAGGCTAGCTGTGGCTGAAGCGGGCCCAGGCCAAGGAGCGTGAGCCAGTGGGAATGGTCTTGGCCGGGCATCGGCTGGGCCGGACTTTTACCGACTCGCTGCGAGACACGGCTTCGAAGGTAACACCGATGATTCAGGAAGAACCGCAGCAGGTCTAGGTATGAACCGCCGAGTTGGCGGCCACCGTGACCTCGCGCGCAGTCAGTTTTCGGGAGATGAGCGTATCGGCGGAGGCAGCTTTCGTGGATGGAGAAGCGAAAGATACAGCCAAGTCAGATGCGGGGCTGAGACAGATCGACCTGCGCAATGGCGCCTTGACTGCGCTGCAAGCGCAAACATCGTTCACTGGAAACGGCCCGGAACTGGTTTTTCACAATCCGACTTATGGCACGCAGTGGGAGGGAGACAAACCAATTCATCGGCGCTGGCGTCGCATCCTCAAGCAGGCGGGTGTGCGCTACCTGAATCCATATCAAACCCGGCATACGTTCGCTTCAAGCTTGCTCATGCTTGGGAGCTGCCGCTCTACGTCGCATCACAAATGGGGCACACGGACACCACCTTGATCACCAGAACCTACGGAAAATGGATCAGGTCAGGACAGGACGATGGCAAAAGGGAAGGACTGTTGCAGATGTATGCCCGTACCGGACAGTGACAGCAAACGCAGGAGCTAAGATGATTTTGACTTGACGAGCGGCACGACAGATAGAACTGTGCAGTTGGCTCAAATCTGGACACAGCCCCAAATTTGCCCCATCTCCGTGCCGAAATCAGATGAGCCTGTTGTAAGGCCCTGATTTTTAATGAAATCTAATGGTGGGAAGTGCAAGTTTCGAACTTGCGACCCCTGCAGTGTGAATGCAGTGCTCTACCCCTGAGCTAACCTCCCGAAGCGGGGCGTATTATGACATACGTTTCGCAAAACGTCACGCTTCTGCGTAATTTCTCCAAATACAGTTTCCCTTGACCGCCTTGTCCAGCCCGCCCAGCACGCTGTCGTGCTCGGCCAGCTCGTCCGCGCTGGCGGCCAGCACGATCACCTCGGCCAACGCCACCGCCTCCAGCAAGCCGCCGCCCTCGCCCGCCTCTTCCTCGACATCCATCGACAGGCTGTTCTGCCCGCGCGTCATCGACAGGTACACATCGGCCAGCAACTCGGCATCGAGCAAGGCCCCGTGCAGCTTGCGGTGCGCGTTCGACACGCCATAGCGGTCGCACAGCGCATCGAGCGAGTTGCGCTTGCCTGGATGCATTTCCTTGGCGTTGACCAGGGTATCGATCACCCCGCTGCAATGCTCGGTGAAGGTCGGCAGCCCGAGCAACTTGAACTCGTTGTTCAAGAACCCCAAATCGAAGGGCGCGTTATGGATGATGACTTCGGCACCCTGTATGTACTCGCGCAATTCCTGGGCGATGTCGGCGAACTTGGGCTTGTCGCGCAAGAATTCCGTGGTCAGGCCGTGGACCGCCAGCGCGCCCTCTTCCGAATCGCGCTCCGGGTTGATGTAACGGTGGAAGTTATTCCCCGTCAGCATACGATTATGCAGTTCGACGCAGCCCACCTCGATGACGCGGTCGCCCGTGCGAGGATTCAGGCCGGTGGTTTCGGTATCGAGGACAATTTGGCGCATGGCAATCTGAAAATGAAATGAAACAAGGCGCGCAGTATAGCAAAAGCGCACGCGCCCCCGCCGGAGCCCGCTCAGCGGCGCACCGTCTCCACGCCGCGGTTGGCCAGCACATCGGCGCGCTCGTTGCCCGGATGCCCATTGTGTCCGCGCACCCACTTCCACTCCACGGCGTGCTGCGCCTGGGCCAGGTCGAGCGCCTTCCACAGGTCTTCGTTCTTGACCGGCTCCTTCGCCGCGGTTTTCCAGCCGCGCGCCTTCCAGCCGTGGATCCATTCCGAAATGCCCTTCTGGACATACTGGCTGTCGGTGTGCAACACCACTTCGCACGGCCGCGTGAGGATGGAGAGCGCCTCGATCACGGCGCGCAACTCCATGCGGTTATTGGTGGTGTTCAATTCGCCGCCGCAGATTTCCTTCTCGTGGCCATCGGCCACCAGCAAGGCGCCCCAGCCGCCGGTGCCCGGATTGCCCTTGCACGCACCGTCGGTATAAATCTCTACTTTACTCATCCTGGCTTTCCCTACTTTCGCTGTCTTTACTTCCGATTGGTGGCAGGCACCGCTTGCGGCGCCGACGCCGATTTTTTATTCCAGGCCGGACCGATCATGGTCATGCCCTTGATCCGCTTGATCGCGTGTACCATGTACACCGCTCCCAGATACGGCCACCAGCGCTGCCCGGCCGGCTCCATGAACGCATAGCGCTCCAGCCATTGCGCGGTGCGGCAAGGCGGCGCGTAACAGCCGAAATGGCTGCGGCTCACGCCCAGATTAAGCAATTTTAACCAGTCTTTCATACGCGGCATAGAAATGAATTCCCCCGCCACCGGCAAATAGGGCGAGCGCGTCACCCTGCGCAAACCCTGGCGCATGCCCCACAAACTGGCCGGATTGAAGCCGCAGATGATCAACTGGCCCTCGGGAATGAGCACCCGCTCGACCTCGCGCAGCACCTGGTGCGGCTCGGCCGCGAATTCGAGCACATGCGGCATCACCACCAGGTCCAGGCTTTGCGAAGCGAACGGCAACTCGGCAAAATCGAGCGCCACAGCAATCTGGCGCTTGCCCGCGCCCAGCGCCACCTGCTCGCGCGACGAGGTGCGCGTGGCCGCCTGCCATTTGTTGGGCATGCGGTTGGCGGCCAGCGCGTCGATCTGCGGCAGGCCGATCTGCACCGCGTTATAACCGAAGATATCGGCCGTCAGCTCGTCCAGACAAGCCTGTTCCCACGCGCGCACGTAAGCGCCGGCCGGCGTTTGCAGCCAGCCGTCGAGCGCTATAATGGACCTTTCGGATGCCGCGCTATCCATGCCACCCCCTATGCCGACAGCTTCACTATGACCAATCCGACGCAGCGCCCCTTGAGCGTGCTCGCCGTCCCCGCGTTCAAGGACAATTACCTGTGGCTGATCCACGATGGCGTCCACGCCGCCGTGGTCGACCCCGGCGACGCCGCGCCCGTCATCGCGGCCCTGGTCGCGCATCATCTCACGCTCACCGCCATTTTACTCACCCATCACCATGCTGACCACATTGGCGGCGTACCGGGCCTGCTCGCGCACGCTTGCGCCCCAGTTCCCGTGTACGGCCCGCGCGCCGAAGCCATCGCCACGGTCACCATGCCGCTCGACGATGGCGACCTGGTCGAGGTGCCCGGCCTGGCGCTGGCCCTGCGCGTGCTGCTGGTGCCGGGCCACACCCTGGGCCACATCGCTTTCCTGCGCGAACAGGCCGCCGCACACTGGCTGTTCTGCGGCGACACGCTCTTTGCCGGCGGCTGCGGGCGCCTGTTCGAAGGCACGCCCGCGCAAATGCGCGCCTCGCTGGCCCGCTTCCTGGTCTTGCCCGACAACACCGCCGTGTATTGCGCGCACGAATACACCCTCGCCAACCTGCGCTTCGCCGCCGCCGCCGAGCCGGGCAACGCGCTCATCTCCGAGCGCATCGGCGCCGAGACGACCAAGCGCGAGCGCGGCATTCCCACCGTCCCGACCAGCATCGGGCTGGAAAAAGCCACCAATCCTTTCCTGCGCGATGAGCAGCCCGGCATCATCGCCAATCTGATTGCCCTCGGCAAACTGGACCAGCAAGCCGCGCCCGGCGCCGCCTTCGCCGCCCTGCGCGCCTGGAAAAACACCTTCTGACACAGTCTGGCATTGGCACAAGACGGCGCCAGCCTGCGCGCTGCAAGGTCGGCAACACGACCAGCGCTTACGCGGTGCGCCTCTACGAGCGCTTGGCCCGGCACCGGCTGGACAGCGGCGCCGATCAAATGCAGTACATCTACCGCGTGGACGATATGATGCGGTATCTCGAAGACACTCTTGGGAAGCCAGACAAGACAGCAAAATCCCCCAAAACGTCCGACTTCACCGACATGAAAGGCATCATCGTCGTCAAAGGCCACGGATGGGGCAATGCAAAAGGCCATGTCACTTTGGGGGACGGGACGCAGTGTGCCGACAGTTGCCATCTCATGAGCGACCCAGACAACGGTACGTTCGTGCCGGATACCGCCTCAATATGGATTCTGGAATGAGGGCAAGCGCCGTCGCTCTGACATTGGCACTGGCCCTGCCCGCCCATATTAGCGCGCAAGGTCGGCAATTAAAACCGATGACGGAGAGCTATTCCCAAAAAAACTTGCTCAAGAACTGGACATTCAGCGCGTGCCTGGCGATGAACGCCAAAGATGCCGCCACCAAAGCCGATGCCAACGCAGCGGCGAGCGCTTACATGGAATTTGGCCGGCAGCGTATCGAAGCATACGATGCGCTGAGAAAGCTGGCGGAGAAGTATGCAAGCCTGAGCTATAGCGGCTCCATCCCCTCCGAGTTCAATACAATGAAATGCATTGACCTGTTCCACAGTAGCGAGCTAGACCGGTTAGTCACTACATTGACAAAGCCGGAGCGCCCTTGAAAGATAAGGTAAGGATTCGTCCATAAATAAGTAACATCCCTGCTTTTCACAGGGAAGAATACGGACCGCGAGAAAAACAGTAACTGTTTAGCCCTGACCGTTGTAAACGCGCAATTGTAAACATTCCGATATCCGGGCATGATGCCGGTCATGGTAAAACTTGCCCCTCTTCCCGACCTCTCGACTCTCTCGCATCCCGAAAAAG
>NZ_WHJF01000093.1:0-27554 GCF_011682185.1 Massilia genomosp. 1 | reverse complement strand
GTTCCCCAGCGGGCTTGATGCACACATCGCGAAATAGTCAAGCTACCCCGTCCCGGGCACGGCGGGGAATTTAACAAAAACCGCGTGCAAAGCCCAAATTTACGCGCTTTTCAAAGCCCGTTCACACGGTTCGCGAACACTGATCTTTCCGAATCCCACCTCTGCTGGAACGACTTCACCGATGTAGATTTTACCAAGGCGATTCTGGCGGGCAGCGATCTGAGGTCTTCGCTTTATGCGCAAGTGAATTTTGCCGGTGCAGATCTCTCGAAGGCCGATTTGAGATTGTCGTCGTTTGAGAGCTGTGATTTTAGAGCCGCCGCAATGGATGGGACTGTCCTGACATTCGAACAAGGAAAAGCGCTCGTGCTCTCAGACGAACAGCGGGCTGTAATTGCCTGGACAAGTGACTGTGGGGAAGAGCCGAGCGGGGGGTAAAGAAGTGCGCAAGACCGGCAGTCCAGCCTGTTTGATGGCGCATGTCGGCCAACAGCGGACGGTCAGATAACCCGAGCTTACAGTATAGTAAAATAGTTCGATACCTTAGGTTGGATACACCGCTTTCGCAGGCTGCGCATCCGACACGAACGACGAGCAGACATTCATCAGGCGTTCCTTTCGCTTGCCTGCTCGCTCATCTGTTGGCGGTATGTTGAACGGTTTTGTCAGGCGCTCGTAGTCTATTCCCCGGCGCCGACCTGCCAGGCGCCATCCTGGTAGACCAGTTCATCGTCCAGGTACACGGCCTCGGTCACGGCAAAGATGTCGACGTGATAGCGCGCATCCTTGCGCTTGAAGCCGGGCTTCTGGTAGACGCCGTGCTTGGCCCCCAGCGACAGGTGGATGCCGCACATGCGCTCATAGGTGCCGATGTCGTTGACGCGGCGCTCGCGGGTAAAGGCGCGGTTCATGCCGAAGCCGAGTTCGCGCAGCCAGACTTCGCCTTCCTCGAGCCGGATGATCTCCAGCACCCTTTCGAATTCCGGCGTGGCGCCTTCCGTGCCGACCACGCGGCCACGTTCGACGATCAGCGTGATTGGCGTGTCGGGGCGGTTGACCATGTACGAGGTGTCGCCGAAGACGTGGATGCGCACGCGCCCGTTGACCGCTTCCAGGTCCTGCGCTTCGGTGAACACTTCGCCGATCGGGAACTGGCCGCCGACGTTGTTCATGCCGCTGTAGTCGCCCACATTCAGTTTGGCCGGTTCGAAGGGCGAAGCAAACACCAGCGTTTCGCCGCCGCTGTGTACCGCGCCCGAGGATGCCGCGTCGATGCGGCGCTTGAGCGCCTTGCCCACACCGCGGTAATAGGCGCTGTCGTAGGCCAGCGATTCGATGTAATGCTCGCCCTGCGCGCCCGGCATGCGCGACAGATGCACGTGCTCGATCACTTTCAGCCCCAGTTTGAACAGCTCGACCCGGATGCGGAACGCTTCGAGGCGGAAGTTGGTCGACTGGATCAGCAGCACCAGGTCGTGCGCGGCCATGCCCTTGAAGGCGGCCAGCACCTCCTCGGGGGCGACGCTGTCGAAGTCGATGAAGACGGCGTCGGGCAGGTTGCGGCGGTAGCCTTCGGTCAGCGCGCGCGCCAGGTCGGAGCGGCAGTCGTATACCACCAGGGCGCGCTGCGCCGGGCTGTGTTCGACGACGGTGGCGAGCACCTCGCGCAGGTGGGCGGCGGCGGCGTCGACGGCGTGCGCGGGAATTTCGCCCCAGGGGGCGGCGTTCAGGTCAGGGGAGGTCATGGTGCGGTGCAAGGTCTTCGATGGCGTCCATTATACGTGCCCTGTTTTGCTCGGGAGCCACACTTCCTTGTCGAAGCAATAATGCTTCGTGTAATTAATTGCGATGAACCAAGGGGCATGTGTTAACGTCAGGTAAAACTACACGGCGCAACGCCGGGCCCAACCATTTGACCACCCAAGGAGATCAAGATGAAGTCATTGTTCAAGCACCTGATGTGCGCGCTGTTGGCCCTCACCCTGGCCTGCGCCGCCAGCGCGCAGGACGCGCCCAAGCGCGGCACGGCCGACGAAGCGGTGGCGATGGTCAAGAAGGCCGGCGCCTACCTCAACGAAAATGGCCGCGACAAGGCGATCGCCGCCTTCAACGATCCCAAGGGAGAGTTCATCAAGGGTGACTTGTACGTCTTCATGTTCACCTTCGACGGCACCGCCCTCGCGCACGGCCAGAATGCCAAGATGGTCGGCAAGAACCTGATCGACCTGAAGGCCGGCGAGGTGTTTCCGATCCGTGAATTCATCAAGATCGCCAAAAGCCCCGCGGGGACCGGCTGGTTCGGCTACAAGTGGCCCAATTCGATCACCAAGGCCATGGAAGAGAAAAATACCTATATCGAGCGCAATGGCGATGTGCTCATTGGCGTGGGTACCTATAAATAGCGTTCCCGTCCGGGCATCCCGCCGCGCCCCTTGACATGCCGTGGAACGGTACCCGGTAAATAAACCGCGTGTGCAATCTGTTTGCGCTATGATTTGAAGAGCAACACTGGCCCGCATCGACGGGCCGCGACTCTTATACATATATGGCGGCAAGCGACATGGCACACCGATGGGAAACGCCCGGCAGCGTATGGCTGGAAGACGAACACACGGCGCAGTTTGAACTGGCGTCGAGCGAGGGACTTGGCCGCATCGAGCGCCAGGCGCAGTCGCGCGGGCGGCTCCCCGATATCGCGCACCTGCTGGGCGCTTCGCTGCCGCTGTCGTGCGACTGCTCGCCCATCTATCCCGAAGGTTTCGCCTTCTGCCCCACCTGCGGCGCGCCGCTCGAGCAACTGTCCGGACGCGCCAAGACGCCGCCCGACTGGTGGGGGCCCTGGCTTGACCATCTGCTGCCGCGCCATGTGCCGCATGGCCTGAACGTGACCGCGCTGGCGCTGGGCGAGAACCTGGAAGAACGCCCGGCCGCGCCGGCCCCCGGCCGCCCCGACCTCAACATGCCGGCCCCGCCCAACGCGCACTGCGTGTTCGCGGCCGGCGCCTTCGGTTTTCCCACCCAGCGCCTGATCGCGCTGGCCCACGCCCGCAACGTGCTGCAGTACTGGGACCCGCTCGGCCAGGCCTGGCACATCATGGCGCCCGAAGACAACGGTTCCGACCTGACCTTCAGCGTCCCGGCCGCGTCCTACGCCTGGCTGCCGGCAAGCGATCCGCGGCGCGGCGAAGTGGCGCTGGTGCCGACCGACCGTGGCCTGCGCCGCCTGTTCATCAATCCGGTCAGCGAGACCTATCGCACCGAAACCGTGTTCGACGGCCTGCTCGCCAGCGCCCCGGGCGCCATGCGCCGCCACGTGGCCTGCCTGGTCCACGGCGAGGCCGGCACGCTCCTGTGGAGCGTACACAGCGACATGAGTCATGAAACCGTCTACGCCTGCGAGGCACCGGCCGGCCAATGGGCGCGCCCGGTCGGCTACGACGGCAAGCTGTTCTGGCTGCACGCCCAGGGCCAGCTGGTATGGCAGCCGGGCGCGCCGCCGCAATGGATCGCGTGGCCGGCCGGCTGGTCGCCGCGCCTGCAGTTCGGCGGCCCCACCCAGAGCCGCGACGGCCGCCTGTGGCTGATCGGCCATGACGGCCAGGCCTATTCTTTCCTGGAACTGGGCAAGCCGGCCGGCCAGCGCGAAGCGTTGAGCGGCGCGCGCCTCGGTTTCGCCAGCCTGCTGTTCCGGCGCGGCCACGCGGTGGTGGACGAACCGTGGGGCCTGGAGCACGTCGAAGATCCGCACGACGACGACGCCATGGTGCTGCCGCTGCTGCGCGGCTTCAATAACAACCGCAGCCAGCCCAGTGGCCTGGTGCTGCGCTTTCACCAGTACACCGGCATGGCCGAAGACGCGCTGGCCGGACGCATCATCCCGCGCACCACGTTCGAATGGATCGGCAAGCGCAACGTCATCCTCGACGATATCGCGCGCCTGGCGCATCCGCTCGAGTGCGTGCCCTTCGTGTACGACAACTGCCTGTGGCTGCACCATCCCGACTGGAACCAGGTGCGCGGCTGGCGCCTGGACGCATTGCCGTGACCGGCGCGCTGTCGCGCTGCGCGTGCATTCCCGCCAGCGTTGTCCTGCTGTGCGCGAGCGTTCCCGCATTGGCCGCCTCGCACGTGTTCCTGATCCAGAATTCCGGCTGGATGGAGCCGTTTTATACCGACCCGGCCTCGCCCTTCAAGCCGCTGGTGGCCGAGATCATCATGGCCGCCACCGCTCCGGGCGACCCGATGGTGCTGGCCGCCTTCAACCAGGGCCTGCCCGGCGCGCCGTCGCCCAGGGCGCTGCTCTCGCTCAAGGTCGACCCGGTGCCGACGCGGCGCGAGGTAGTCAAGGCGCTGGCCGCGCTCGAGGTCGCGCACAAGCCGGGCGGCACTGCGCTGGCCGACACCGACCTCAATGAAGCCGTCGGTTCGGCCATCGGCACGGCGCTCGGCGGCAAGCCGGGCCTGGTGTGGCTGGTCACGAACAACCGCAACAGCCCGAACAACGACCAGGCCACGGCGCTGCGCAACCGCGATTTTTACCAGTTGATTCACCGTGGCGACGCGATCAGCAAGGCGCTCGCGTTCCCGCTGCAAATGCCGGTACGCGGCGCGCAGTACCGCGCCAATGGACTGATGGTGTACGTGTTCGCGGTGGGCGCGCAGGGCGCGCGCGAGCTCGATGCGCTGCTGCTGTCGGGCCGCCTGCAACGCGTCATCACCGAACCGGCCGCGCGCCTGAAACCGCTCGACCGCGACACGCTGCGCCTGGTGCCGCGCAAGGTCAGCGATGCGCCGGGCGTGGCGTTTTCGATGGCGCCCGGCGGCGTGCTGCACGCCGACGTGGATGCCGGCACGCGCGCGCCGGCCGCAAAAATCGAGTGGAACCTGGAAAACACCATCTACCCGTACACCATCGCCAGCGCCGCCCTCGGTGCGCGCTCGGTGCTGGGCGGCGAAAACCGCGCCATCGAACTGGCCAGCACCCAGGTCAGCAAGCTGGCACCGGGCAAGAGCGCGCCGCTGGCGTCGACCATGCAGCTGCCGGTGACGCAACTGCCGGGCACGTGGTCGCTCAAGGCCGTCACCTCGGCCGGCTCGGCCTACGTGCTGCCGGGGCGGATCGAACTGCAACTGAGCGACCAGCGGCTGGAGCTGTCGCAGGATTTCCGCCAGCGCATGGCCACCTTGTTCCCGGGCGATCCGCTGCCGGATATCTTTACGCCGCCGGCGCAGATCAAGGGCTCGAGCGTCGCGCTGCCGATCGAGGTGCGGGTCCATTACGGCGTCGGCCCGCTGGTCGCCGCCATTGGCGCGGCGCTGGCGCTGCTGGGCGCCGCGGCCGCCGCCATGCTGGCCATGGCGCGCCCGCGCAAGGCCTACGTGACGGTGGAGGATGAACTGCGCACCATGCAGGCGCGCGCCGGCACCGTGCAGCCGATTTACGACAAGGCGGGCAACAAGGTGGCGCAACTGAAAACCACGCTGTTCGGCCATCAACTGACCGACCTGCGCGAAGGCGCGCAGGTACGCTTGGGCCGCTAAACTTTTACTCTATCAGGACGATCTTCATGCAAAATCCCCAGGCTCCCGCAAGTACACCTGCCGATCCCGGCTTCAAGCTTCCCGGCGACAGCAGCGCGCCTGCCGGCAAGGAGGCCGACGGCGCCTTGAGCACGCAGGCGCCGATCGAAGTGGCGCCGGTGCTCGGCGCGCCCGCAACCGATACGGCCTCGCGCGACCTGGCCATCGGCGGCGCCGTGTTCCTGGTGCTGCTGATCGTGTACTTTTTCGTGCGTAACGCGTATGTGCATCACCTGGTGGTCAAGCGCGTGGCGCCGTCGACTGCCGGCAGCGCCGGCTGGCTGCTGTTCGTCGGCCTGTCGTTCGTGAGCGCGGCGGCGGTGCTGGCGCTCATCAACGCGAGTAAATTCCTGACGCTGGCGATCAGCGCGCCGCTGGTGGGGATTGGCCTGGTCGCCCTCGGCGCGGCCCTGTTCGTGGGCCGGCGCTGATCCGCCCCCGCCGCCGACGACCCAATGATTGAAAGACAATGACAATGGCAGAATTTCCCAACACCGGCAGCGCAGCGGCCAAGGCCGAACTGAAGGTCGACCTGCGGCCCACGCTGTTCATCGGCGCCGGCGGCACCGGCATGGAAGTGATGCTGCGGATTCGCCGCCGCATCCTGTCGGAGGTCTGGAACCGCCACAACCCGACCCGCGTCGAATCGATCGCGCAGTTCCCGGTCGCGCGCTTCCTGCACTTCGACCTCGATAACAACGCCGTCATCGACGAAGGAAAATCGCAGCGCACCGACCCCTGGTACGAGCTGGTCAAGCTGGCCGACGACGAGCGCCTGGTCGAGTCGCTCGACCTGCCCCAGTATCACGAGTCCGACGACAGCCTGGCGCGCTTTCCGCTGATCGAAAACTGGATGCCGCTGCGGCCCAAAAAACTGCGCTCGCTCGGGATCGACCCGTCCAAGGGCGCGGGCCAGATCCGCGCGCTGGCGCGCCTGTACCTGTTCGACAAGTATCCCAAGCTGCGCGGGCGCATCAAGGGCGCCCTCAATTTCTTGAGCAGTAACGCCGGCAACGAGCGCAAGGAAACCTACCAGCGCCTGGGGCTCCAGGTCGATACGTCCAAGTTCCGCATCGTCGTCATCGCCTCGTGCGCGGGCGGCACGGGCGCCGGCAGCGCCATCGACCTGGGCTGGATTTCCAAGGCCATCGCGCGCCAGGAAGTGTCCGACAACCAGGTCGACCTGGTCCTGTTCATGCCGTCCGGTTTCGCCAAGGCCAACAAGGAGCGCACCGAGGCCAACGCCTACGCCACCCTGATGGAGCTCGAGACGACCATGCGCGATATGAACGCGCAAGTCCGCTGGGCCGAGCCGGACAACCTGGTCGGCAAGGGCGCGCCCTTCGACGATGTGTATTTCGTCGATACCGCCAACCTGGCCAACAAGGCGACGGCCGACGTCAAGGATGTCTACCAGATGGTGGCCGACACCCTGTTCGAAGACTTCGCCTCGGCCGATTTTGCCAACCGCAAGCGCTCGATCGCGGTCAACCAGCAGCAGCACAAGCTCGGGCCGTTCAACCCGCGCGTGCCGGAACAGCGCTTCGGCGACATGCGCCTGTCGTACTCCAAGGTGTATTCGGCCTTCGGCCAGGCGGTGCTCGACACCCAGCAAAGCCTGCGCGACGATATCCGCGCCTACGAACTGGCCGCGCTGATGGTCAAGGCCTTCTTCGGCCTGGCTGGCGAGCACGGGGCCAGTGGCCGCGGGCTCGAACAGCTGGTTTCGCGCCGCGCGGGCGACCAGGAGCGCGATGTCTTCATGCGCGAGCAGATGTCGATGAGCGAGCATCCGTTCGACGAATTCCCCGACTTCAAAAAGGGCACGGTCGACCTGACCCCGTTCCAGGAATACGCGCTGACCGACCAGCTGCTGATGGACAAGGACCAGCGTTCGCTGCTGGAACGGGTCGAGAGCAAGGTGCAGCTCGAGATGGACCGCATCATGGCCTCGTACGACCTGGGCGTGTGGCGCGAAAAAGTGGCCGAGCTGCTGCCGCACCTGGAGCGCGACGCCATCCGCGAAGCCGGCGCCACCGCCGAAACGAGCGAAGACCGCATCAAGCGCCATACGCTTGAACTGACCACGCGCCTCAAGGGCCGCGCGCGCACCCAGTTGTACGCGCTGCTGGACGACCGCAAGCAGGGCGGCCTGGAATTCGTGCTCTCGCTGCTGGAACAGATCAAGGCGCGCCTGCTGCAGCGCGACCTGGGCAACGCCGAACGCAATGGCAAGCGCTATCGCGACATCCGCGACGCGCTGCGCACGCGCCAGGTCGAGGAGTCGCTCGGCAACCTGTCGCAGGCGGCCAGCCGCCTGTTCGGCAAGGATGCGCAGGCGCGCGAAGTGATGGCCCACCTCAAGCGCGACATTGCCGACTACCTGCGTTTCCACCTGCTGGCGGTGGCGGCGGGCCAGTCGATCGAGGTCATGCGCACCATGTCGTCCTGGCTGGGCGACCCGCAAAGCACCGATGAACAGGGGCAGCCCGTGTGGAGCGGCATCGCCGGCGAATTCCAGGAGGGACGCCGCTGCGTGCAGGCCATGCTCGGCGCGGTCGACCAGCGCATCGACCAGCTGCGCGCCGAGGCGCGCCACGAGCACGCGACCTACATCAAGCTGGCCAGCGACATCCTGCCCGACCCGGTGGCACTGAGCGGCGACATCCACGCCTGGAGCGAGGAAGTGTTGCTCGAATTCGGCGGCTCGGCGCGCCTGTTCCCGCAACTGGGCGACGAAAAACTGCGCGCCAGCCTGCTGCTCAAGCTGTTCCGCCGCGCCCAGACCCAGCTCAGCGTGGAAGAACTGGACGACGCCGAACCGGTCGATCCCCTGCTCGAACGCCTCGGCGCCATGTCGCCGCAAGAGCGGGCGCGCATTTTCGGCGAGTGGCTCAAAAGCGCGATGCCGTGGATGAACGCGCGCTTTTCCGCCGAGTTCACGCCCAGGGCCGACCAGTTCAAGTGCTTCATCGGGGTGGGCGACGTCAACGCCTGGCGCCTGATGGAGACCGAAATTCGCGCCGCCGTGCCGGCCGGCTCCTTTCATGGCGACCTGGTTTCGGTGGTCAACACCGGCATTAGCGGCAAGGCGGTGTGCTACATCGAGCTGTCGGGCTTTCCGATGACGGTGCTGCGCGGCCTGCCGACCTGGCGCACTTCGTACCAGATCGAAAACCCCAAGATTCCGACCCACCTGCATTTCGACGCGACGCGCTTCCGCCATCCGATTTCGCCATCGATGGATGAACTGAACCGCCTGGCCGACGATTACGAGTGGTTCTTGCAGGCCAACGCGCTCGGCGTGATCCGCCGCAAGAGCGACCTGGCCGACCGCGAAGCGTCGTTCCAGCCGCGCGGGCAGTACCTGTTCGAAGTCGAACCGGGTTCCGGCGAGTGGCTCCAGATCGGCAACGAGTTCGCGATCCGCTCCAACGGCCTGCCGCCGTACTACCGCGAGCAGGTCATCGCCGCCGTGCAGCAGCGCCTGGCCAGGCTGGGACCGAACCAGTTCACCATGCTGGCGACCCTGATGCGCCACTTCCAGCAGCGCGTGTATGAACCGAAGCTCGAAGTCGATGAAACCGGCGCCCAGCTGCCGTCGCCGTCGCTGCCGAACATCACCGCGCGCCGTCTGTACGAAGAGTGGTTCAAGCGCGCGCGCGCCATGAATCCGGCGCTGGCGCAGCGCGATATCGACGCCGCCGGCGCCTCGCTCGCCGAGTGGACCGAACCGGTGCCCGGTTCGGCCAGCGACGCCTACGCCTGGGAAGTGGAAAAATCGGTCGACAAGCGCGCCATTCGCGCGGCCTTCCTGGCCAGCGAGCCCGAGGCGGCGCAGGCGCTGGCCGCACGCGCGGTGGCGCCGCCGCCGCCGCAGGCAGCGGGCGCACGCTATAAACTGTTCCTCAACGGCGCGCAGCAGGGACCGTTCTCGATCGACGAGATCGCGCTGCGCATCGCTCGCGCGGAAACGGGGCCGCAGACCAAGGTCTGGAACATGCAGTGGAATCCCAAGGCCGACAAGTGGAAGAGCGCGGGCGAACTGCCGGAGCTGGCCTCCCTGTTCGACGATGCCATCCCGGACCCCGACAACGACATACCCGATCCGGACTGACGCCATGAACCTGCAAGACCAAGTGATCTACCGCTGCATCCACGCCGCCTGCGCGCGCCCGATGCCGCGCCGGGTCGATTTTTGCCCGTACTGCGGCGCCGCCCAGCACGAGGGCGCGTTGAGGCCGGCATCCGCCGCCGTGAGCGAACCTGCGCCCGCGCCGCCCGTGGCGGCCTGCGTCGCGCCAGCGGTTGAAGCGCCGGCGTTCGTGCAGGACGTGCCGCTTGCGCCGGCCCGGCCCGGCCCCGCCGCCGCCGCTCCTCCTCCGCCGCCGATCCCCGGTCCCGCCGCCGCCGCCGTCCCTCCGGCGCCGCCCAAAGCCGTGCCGCGCGCCGCGCCGTCCGGGCCCGCGCTGCGCAAACCGATCCGCCTGCGTTACTGGCTGATGGCGCTCGCCGTCCTGGCCGGCATCTGGTTCATGGCCAGGCCGGAGCCGAAGAAGTTCGAGGCGCGCATCGAGCAGGCGACTTTGCAGGCCGAGGATTGCAATATCAAGGAGGCCAGGGCCGAACTGGACGCGCTCAGGCGCGACAAGGCCAGCGAGGCCCAGCTTGACCGCCTGCAGTCGTCGATCGGCGCGGCCGCCAGTGCCTGCGAGCGCAAACGCGCGCGCGGCGCCAAGGCCAAGAGCGCGCCCAAACGCGACACGCTGCCTGCGCCGGTCAAACCCGCCGCGCCGGTGCTGGAACGTCCTGTGATCGAACGCCCGGCCGGCCAGTCGGCGCGCAACCTGATCGCCGAAGCGGAGCGTGAACTGGCGCAGGGCAATTACAAGGCCGCCTCCGACAAGCTGGAAACCTGCATCGCCATGGTCGACGGCAGTCGCGAATGCGCCGCCTTCAAAAAGCACGCCGACCGCCTGCTCACGGACATGCGCCATTGCGTGGGGGCGGGACGCGAGTGGATCAACGACCGCTGCATGTAAGTACAATTCAAGCGCGCAGCGCGCGGCAACTCGTCAGACATGTATCTTTTTTGTAAAGATTGCCAAAGTTCTTGCCGAAATGTTGCTTCTTGGTCTACGATCACGTTTTCCACTTCACCGGAGACGTCGATGGCGCTCAGCAGAATTTTCCCATCGCTGGCGCTGGCCTGCGGTGCAGCATCGGTGCAAGCTGCCAGCTTCGATTGCGTCACGCCCGAGTTTCCCGACAAATCGGTATCGATCCAGGCCGCGCGCCGCATCGACGACCAGGTGCGGGCGTGGGAAAAATGCTACGCCCAGTTCCGCGCGAGCCAGTGGAGCATCGATGCCGCGCGCCAGAACGATGAAGTGGCGGCCGGCGTGGAACGCTGGGTGACGCTCGCGCGCACGCCAGGGGCGGCGGGCGGATCCAGCGCCGCCAGCGCGCGCCCGCGCGGCGCCGATGCGCCGGCCAGGGTCGCACGCGGCAAACGCGATAACCAGGTCATGCGCTTCGTCGAACAGGCCCCGGTCGAATACGCGGTCGAACTGCGCTGAGCGCAGGCGGCTTTACACCAGCGGGCGCATCTCGATTGCAATCCCCGACAGGACCGCGTTGCCCGACAAGGGGTCGCGCAGGTTCTCGTCCAGCAGCGCGTTCAGGTTCACCCCCGGCCGTTCGGCCGCCACCCGCATCTGCGTGCCTTCCAGGTCATGGCCCCAGCCATGCGGCAGGCTGACCACGCCCGCCATCATCTGCGCCGATATCTCCACCTGCGCCTCGATCATCCGTTCGCCATTGCGGATCTGCGCCATGGCGCCATCGACCAGGCCAAGGCGCGCCGCGTCAAGCGGATGGACCAGCGCCGTGCAGCGGTAGGCGCCCTTGGCCAGCACCGGCAGGTTGTGCATCCAGCTGTTGTTCGAGCGTAGCTGGCGGCGCCCGACGATGACCAGGTCCGGCGCCGGCGCGCGCAGGTCGGCCCTGGCGCGCGCCAGGTCGTCGAGCAGCAGCTGCGGCGCCAGTTCGATCTTGCCCGAGGGCGTGCGCAGCGCTTCCGGGATGCGGCTGCTCATCGGCCCCAGGTCGATGCCGGACGGCGTCGCCTTCAGGCGCGCCAGGGTCAGCCCGTCCGGATGTTTGCCGAACTGGTCGCCGTACGGGCCGCTGCGCAGCGCCAGGTCGAGCATGCGTTCGGCGCCGCGCGCGCTGCCCAGGGCCGCCATCAGCGCGGGCGCCGCCGGACCGGCCACGCGCGCCAGGTCTTCCTGCATGTGCTCGTCGTCGAGCGCGTCGATGTCGGCCGCGGCGCCCAGTCCTTTGACGATGGCGGCGATGCGCATCATGCTTTGCCATTCGTGCGGCTGATCCGGCGCGCGCGCCAGCACCGGCGCGCTGAAGCGGGCGTGATTGCGGTGCGAGAACTGGGTGAAGCTGACGTCGTAATGGGCGTCCTCCAGCGGCGGGACGCCCGGCAGGATCACGTCGGCGTGGCGCGAGGTTTCGTTCAGGTAGATATCGAGGCTGACCATGAAATCGAGCCCGTCGAGCGCACGGGCCAGGCGCGCCCCGTTCGGCGCCGACAGCACCGGATTGGCGGCGATGGCGATGAGCGCGCGTACCTGGCCGGGGCCGGGCGTGTCGATTTCTTCGGCCAGGCAGGTCACCGGCAGTTCGCCCGACACTTCGGCCGCGCCCGAGACGCGCGAGCGATAGCGCCCCGTGACCACGCCGCGCCCGATGCCCGGCGCGCCGCGCGTGTTGGCCGAAAACGCGGCCGCTTTCGGGAACATGGCGCCGCCTTCCTGGTCCAGGTGCCCGGTCAGCACGTTGATCGCATCGATCAGCCACGAACACAAGGTGCCGAATTGCTGGGTGCAGGTGCCGATGCGGCCGTAGATGGCCGCGCGCGGCGTGTTGGCCAGGCTGCGCGCCAGCTGGCGCATGGTGGCCGCCTCGATGCCGCAGCGCGCCGCCACCAGTTCGGGCGCGTATTCGCGCACCGCCGCCTCCAGCTGTTCCAGGCCCACGGTGTGTTCAGCCAGCCGGCCAAGGCGCACCAGTTGCTGGTCGAACAGCGCGTGTACGATCCCCAGCAAAAAGAAGACATCGGCGCCGGGGCGGATGAAGTGGTGGGCGTCGGCCACGTCGGCCGTTTCGGTGCGGCGCGGATCGACCACGACCAGCTGGCCGCCGCGCGCGCGCAGGGCCTTGGCCTTGCCGCGAAAGTCCGGCACGGTCCACAGGCTGCCGTTCGAGACCATCGGGTTGGCGCCCAATATGAGCAGAAAGTCGCAGCGCTCGATGTCCGGCACCGGCACCGACAGCCAGCTGCCGAACATCAATCCGCTTGAGAGCATCTTCGGCACCTGGTCCACGCTCGACGCCGAGAACATATTGCGGGTGCCGAGCGCGCGCGCCAGGCGCGGGAAGTACAGCAGCAGGCTCATTTTGTGGGACACCGGGTTGCCCAGCACCGTGGCCACGGCGTTGGCGCCGCCGGCGGCGATGACCGGCGGCAGGCGGCGTTCGATTTCGGCGTAGGCCTGGTCCCAGGTGGCTGGTTCAAAGACGCCATTGCGCTTGATCAGCGGCGTGCGCAGGCGGTCGGGATCGTCGTGCAGGTCTTTCAGGCCGATCGCCTTGGGGCACAAAAAGCCATGCGAGAACACGTCGTTGGCGTCGCCGCGGATGCGCACCACCTTGTTCTCTTCGAGGTCGAGTTCAAGCCCGCAGCACGCTTCGCAAAACGGGCAAATGCGGTGCGCGCGGGTGGCGGGCGGGGAGGCGGACAAGGTCATGGCGAGCACTTTCCAAAAAATCGAACGGTCGTGCGATTGTCTGCATTCGGGGCCCGACTGTCAACCGGAATGTCGGGCGCCGGTGTATGCTACTGAGCAACAACAACCGTAGGGGAAATCATGAAAATCACATCGCTCATCGGCTGCGCCATGATGCTCGCCGCGCTGGCCGGCTGCCACAAGGACGAGCAGGGCATGGGACCGGCGCAGAAGGCCGGCGCCAATATCGATCAAGCCGGCGACACCGTCGGCGCCAACCTGAAGGCCAACGTCGACAAGGCCGAGGAAGCGGGCAAGAAGATCACCGATGCGGCCAAGGCCACCGGCGACAAGATCGAGGAGGCGACCCTGGACGCCAGCAAGGGCCTGGACCGGGCCACCGAGAACGTTGGCAAGAAGGTGGAGCAGGCGGGCGAGAAGATCCAGGAATCGGCGCGCAAATAGGCACGCAGGCACGCAGGCACGCCGCAGCAAGCCCGCTGTCAGGCCGCCCGGCGCCTGGCGAACGAGGCGTGCATGGACGGCATGTCAGACGATGGTCAGCTTCGGCGGCGTGGCCGCGTTTTTCGATTCCGGCCAGGTGCCGAGCACGATCGACATGTCGACGTAGCCGGCGCCCCAGGCGCGCTCGAGGTCCTGCTCGATGTTTTCCATCGTGGTCTTTTCGAAGTTGGCGAAGCCGCGCACGCCGTAGGCGCGGTTGCGCCCGTGCGCCTTGGCCAGGTAGAGCGCCATGTCGACCAGGTTGACGGCGCGTTCCCACGGCAGCGCATCGTTGCCCGGCACCAGCGGAAACGGCGCGAAGCCGATCGACACGTTCACCGACAGGCGCTTGTCCTGGTAGTCGATGGCCTGCTGCGAAATCCCGGTCAGCAGGCGCCGTGCGATTTCCTCGACGCCGCTGCGCGGGATGGCCGGCAAAAAGGCGAGGAATTCTTCGCCGCCCCAGCGCACGATCATGTCGGTCTCGCGCAGGATGTCGCGCAGGCTGGCGGCGATCATTTTCAGCACGGCGTCGCCGGCCGCGTGGCCGTGGCTGTCGTTGACGTGCTTGAAGTGGTCGACGTCGAGCAGGAACAGGGCGCCGACGATTTCTTCGCCCGAAGTGCCGGCGCCGCGTTTTTCCACCTGCAGGTGGCCGCGCATGAACTCCTGGAAGTGGCGCCGGTTGTACAAACCGGTGAGCGGATCGCGCGAACTTTGCTGCTTCAGTTCCAGGTTCTTGACCTTGAGCTGGGCATTCGCGTGGCGCACCTTGCGGTACAGGATGCCGACCACCAGCGCGGCCAGCGCAAAGACCACCGCCAGCAGCCACCACACGCGCTGCTGCAGGCGGCGGTTGTCGATTTCGGTCGTCTTGAGCTGGTTTTCGCGGCTCAACAGTTCGATCTGGCGCTGCTTCTTTTCGGTCTCGTACTTTTCCTGCAGTTCGAGCGTGGCTTTCTGGCGCCGTTTTTCAAACAGCTCGTTCGACAGCGCGCGCTCGCGGTGATAGGCCTTGACCGCGCCCGCCATGTCGCCGGCGCGTTCGAGCGCGGCGCCGTATTCCATCAGCACTTCCTGCAATTCCGGCTTGTCGCCGACCTTTTCGTACCAGGCCAGGCCCATGTCGAAATGGCGCTTGCCCTCGACCAGGCTGCCCAGGCCCAGGTGCGCCTGGCCCAGGTTCAGGTGCGCGGTGGCCACGGTGCTGTCGTCGTTCAGGCTGCGCCCGGCCTTCAAGGCCTGGTTTGCGTACGACAGGGTGCGCGCATAATCGTGCTGCTTCAGGTAGCTGTCGGACAGGTTCACCAGCGACCCGGCGATCATCGCCTCGGCGCCGATCTGGCGCTCGTACTCGAGCCCCGCCAGCAGGGCGCGCAGGCCGCGCTGCGGCTGGTTGGTTTCGACCGCCAGGCCGTATTCGGTATCCTTCAGGGTCGCCAGGCGCCCCGGCGAATCGGTTTGCTCGGCCAGCGCGGTGGCTTCGTCCAGCGCCTCGAAACCCTTGTCATGCTCGTTCAACTGGCCGTACAGGATGGCCAGCGCATTGAGCGCCTGGACCTTGGGGATCGGCTGGCCGTACTGGCGCGCCAGGGTCAGCGCGGTCTGCATCTTGCCCATCGCGGCCGGAAAATTGCCGTCTTCCGCGTAGGCCTGGCCGGAGGTGATCGCGGCCTGCACGCGCAGTGCCATGTCGTCGGTGGTGTTGGCGATCTTTTCGCCCTCCCACGCCAGTTGGTGCGACAGCGCCAGCTGGTCCATGCGCGAGACCACGTAAGCCTTGGTCAGCAACCCCTTGGCCTTGACCACATTGTCCTTCGTGTCGCGCCCGAAGGCGATCAGTTCCTCGGCCGCGGCCAGCGCTTCGGGCACCTGGTTCAAGCCGCGCAGGGCCAGGCACAGCTGGGCCAGGAAATCGGCCTTGGTGCGCACCGGCGCGGCGCGCGCCTCGGTTTCGATCCGGCGCAGCGCGCCCAGCGCCTTGGGCGGAACGTAGCGGTTGATTTCGCGGATCTCCACCAGGCGCGCATCGAGCGCCGGATGCTGGGCCTGGGCGAGACCCGACACCAGGCATAGCGATGCCAGCAGCACGCGGACCTGGCGGCCCGGCGGGGTGTCTGATAAACCTGCCAACATCACGTTCCTTCATGTGAACACCGGTGCTTTCCGAACGGGAAAACTGCGCTCAATTATATTCTTGTTGCAAGCGGGAAAGTTCCACCGGTACTTAGATTGTGCCCCTAAATGCACATTTAAATGGCAGGAACGGGTGTTTCGATGACGCTTTGGCATGGAAGTGTTGGTCCGGTACGACGCCCTCGGCGGCGCTTGATGACCGCGATTTGGCCGTCTGTCGCATTTGCCGCCCGGCGCCGCGCGTTTGGCTTACATTCCGTACAAGCCCATCTTTCAACATGTCAGGAAACACCATGCTCGAACTGCGCAATGTGGTCAAAACTTTCGGTAACAAGGTGTACGCGGTCGATGGCGTGAGCCTCTCGCTCGAGCGCGGCGTGGTCGGCCTGATCGGCCACAATGGCGCCGGCAAGACCACCCTGATGCAGATGATCGCCACGCTCACGCGCCCGAGCGGCGGCCAGATCCTGTTCGACGGCGTCGATATCGTGGCGCGCCCGCAGCATATCCGGGGCCGGCTCGGCTACCTGCCGCAGGACTTCGGCGTGTATCCGAACCTGTCGGCCCTCGAATTCATGCAGTATTTCGCCGCCCTCAAGGGCGTGCGCGATCCAGGCCGCATCAAGCACCTGCTCGAACTGGTCAACCTGCATGAACAGGCCAGGCGCCCGGCGGCCTCGTTCTCGGGCGGCATGCGGCGCCGCCTCGGCATCGCCCAGGCGCTGCTGAACGACCCCGACATCCTGGTCGTCGACGAGCCCACCGCCGGCCTCGATCCCGAGGAGCGCCTGCGCTTTCGCAACCTGCTGGGCGAACTCGGATCGACCAAGCTGGTGATCATGTCGACCCACATCGTGTCCGACGTCGAAACCATCGCCGCCCGGCTGGCCACCATGGACGCGGGCAAGCTGATCGCCTGCGAAACGCCGCGCACCCTGCTCGAGCAGGCGCGCGGGCGCATCTGGTCGGCCAATGTCGGCGCGGCCGACTACGAACTGCTGCGCGCCAGGGTGACTGTGCTGCACGCGCAGCGCGAGGGCGAGCAGGTGGCGCTGCGCATCGTGCATGGCGCCTCGCCGTGCGCCGGCGCGCGCGTGGCCGAACCGACCCTGGAAGAAGCGCTCGTCGCCCAGCGCCACGCATTGAAGGCGGCGGCGTGATGCTCTTCATCCTGCGCGCGCTGGCGCTCAACGAGGTACGCCTGCGCATGCGGCGCACCTCGACCGTGGTGGCGCTGCTGGCGGTGGTGGCGCTGAGCTGGGCGATGATCGCCGACCCCGCCAGCGGCAATGCGCTGCTGGTGTTTAACAAGGCGCGCGTGCTCTACACCAGTTCCGCGCTGGCTTTGGGCAGCGCCACCCTGGGCGCCTTGCTGTTCGGCCTTGGCGGTTTTTACCTGGTGCGAGGGCGCATGAGCGAAGACCTGCGCAGCGGCATCGGCGGCGTGATCGGCGCCACCCCGGTCGGCAGCGCGCTGTTCCTGGCCGGGCGCTGGCTGGGCGCCTGCGCCTACCTCGGCGCGCTGGTGGCCGCCTTCATGCTGACCATGCTGGTGCTGCACGCGCTGCGCGGCGACGGTCCGCTCGAACCGCTGGTCTACCTGCAAACCTACGCGCTGTTGATGGTGCCGATGGTGCTGTTCGCGGCCAGCTGCGCGATCCTGTTCGACAGCTGGGCGCCGCTGATGGGCAAGGGCGGCGATCTGCTGTTCTTCATGCTGTGGATAGCGCAGCTGGTGTTGATGACGCAAAGCGGCAGCAGCGAGGTCCCGGCAATGATGGTGTTCGATTTTTCGGGGCTGGCGGTGGCGGTGGCGGCGGTGCATGGGTTTGTGAGCGGCGCCGATTTCTCGATCGGGTCGAGCCCTTTCGACGCCGCGCTGGCGCCCGTGTCGCTGCCGCCGCTGCTGTGGAGCGCGCGCATGATGGGGCTGCGCGCCGCGTCGGCCGTGCTGGCGCTCGCGCCGCTGTTGCCGGCCTGGTGGCTGTTCCACCGCTATTCGCCGGACCGGGTCAAGCCCGGGCGCGCCCGCCTGCGCCGCACGCCATTGGCGCTGGTCAATGCCGCACTGCGCCCGTTGGCCGTGCTGGCCAATCCCTTGCTGGCGCTGGCCGCGCGCGTGCCGGGGCTGGCCGGCCAGGTGCTGGCCGACCTCGCGCTGACCTTCATCATCGCCCCTGCCGCGCTGCTGGCGTTTGTCCTGTGTGCGGGCGCCGCCGTATTCGCACCGATCAACGCCCTGCCGGCGCTGCTGATGGCGGCGGTGGCGTTGTGGGGCATCGTGGTGGGCGACATCAGTACCCGCGATTACGCGGGGGCCACCGAAGACCTGAGCGGTACGGTGAGCGGCGGGGTGGCCTTGCGCTACCTGCGCCAGTATGCCGCCAGCGTGCTGCTTGGCTTGATGTTCATGGGGCCGGTGGCGCTGCGCTGGGCCTTCACCGAGCCGCTGCGGGCACTGGCGCTGGTGGTGGGCGTGGCCAGCCTGTCGGCCTTGGCCAGCCTGTTCGGCCGCTGCGCCAGGACGGCGCGCCTGTTCCTGTCGCTGTTCCTGTTCTGGTTCTACGTGGCGCTCAACGCCACCGAGGCGCCGAGGATCGACGCGGTGGGCTTCAATGGCGCCGCCAACCTGCACTCGGTGGCGCTGTACGCGCTGGTGGGCGCGCTGGCGCTGGCCGGCGGCTACCTGTACAACGCCAGCCGCCTGGCGCGCTAGGATCGGTCTGACTAAACAACGCGAACATATTCTATTTCGATAGCTTCGATACGTCGTTCCCGCGCAGGAACGACGAAACAATCGCGGCTCTCGCTACGACTCAGCCAGAGAGACCCTACGCCGCCAGTTGCTGCAACAGGTACAGGCGCTGGTACAGGCCGCCGTCGACCTGCATCAACTCGTCGTGCGAACCGGCTTCCGAGATGCGGCCGTGATTGAGCACCACGATGCGGTCGGCCTCGCGGATGGTCGAGAGGCGGTGCGCGATGGCGATGATGGTCACCCGTCCGCGCAGTTCGTTCAAGGCTTCCTGCACCACCTGCTCGGTGGCGCTGTCGATATGCGAGGTCGCTTCGTCGAGCAGCAAAATGCGCGGCTGGCCGGCCAGCGCGCGCGCAATCGCGATCAGCTGTTTCTGGCCGGTCGACAGGCGCGAGCCGCTTTCGCCGAGCGGCGTATCGTAGCCGTCTTCCAGCGCGGCGATGAAGTCGTGCGCATGGGCCGCGCGCGCCGCCGTTTCGATGGCTTGCTGCGACAGGCCGCGTCCCATGTCGATGTTCTCGCGCGCCGACGCCGCCAGCAGGAACGGGTCCTGCGGCACCAGTCCCACCTCGGAGCGGAAACGCTCGTTGCCGATGGCCGCCAGCGGCTGGCCGTGTACTTCGATGGCGCCGGGGCGCGACGGGTAGTAGCGCAGCAGCAGCGACAGCAGGGTCGACTTGCCGCTGCCGGTGTGGCCGACGATGCCGAAGAAGGCGCCCTGCGGCACGTCCAGGTTCAGGCCGTGCAGCACGTCCTGGCCGGGCGCGTAGCCGAAGCTGAGGTCGCGGATGCGCACCGCCGGCGCGTCCGGCGCCCCCACCGCGGGAGGCGGCGCACGGCCGCTGTCGTGTTCCGGCGCGCCGGCTTCGCCCAGCAAGGCCGACACGCGCGCGGTCGCCACCACGGCTTGCTGCAAGCCGCTGAACTGCATCGTAATCTGGATCATCGGTTCGACCACGCGCGCGATGTAGCTGATGAAGGCGTACAGCACCCCGACTTCGAGCGCATTCATTTCGCGCCGGCCGAAGCTGTAGATCACCACCGCCAGCAGGATCACATTGAGCAGGTCGAGCGCGGGGCGCAGCAAAAAGGCGTTGGCGCGCAGTTCGGCCAGGCGCGCCTTGTAGTGCGCCTCGTTGGTGGCGCCGAAGCGGGCACCGAAGCGTTCTTGCGCGTTGTTCGCCTGCAGCACGCTCATGCCGCCGATCGATTCGGCGATCTGGCCGTTGATGTCGCTGCGCAGGGCGCGCGCGCGGGTCACCGCCGGCGCCGACAGGCGCTGGTAGACGAACACGATGACCACCACCGCCGGCACCAGGGCCAGCACGATCAGCATCAGGCGCCAGTCGAGCCAGGCCATGGCGATCATGGTCCCGACCAGCACGATGCTGCTGTCGAGGATCACGAACAGCACCTGGATGTAGAGCGTCTTGACGGCCTCGGTGTCGTTGGTCACGCGGCTGATCAACTGGCCGGTGATGGCGCGATCGAAAAACGCCATCGGCAGGCGCAGCACGTGGCCGAACACCCATTCGCGCAGGCGCTGCACCGAACGCATGGCCAGGCCCGACAGGCGCACCAGTTGCAGGTAGCGCAGCCAGCTGGCGATCCAGCCGCTCACCAGCATGGCGCCGAGCAGCATGGCCATGCGCGGAAAATCGAGGTGGCGCGGCAGCAGGTGTTCGTCGATCAGGGCCTTGCCGAGGATCGGGCCGATCACTTCCAGGCCGGCCGCGAGAATCAGCCACAGGGTCGCCCACAGCAAATGCCGGCGGTCGGGTTGGGCGGCGCGGCGCAACAGGCCGATCGCTTGCGCGGCCTGCGCCGGCATGGCTTTGGCGGTGGTATCAGATTGCATCGAGGCTGGCCTCCAGTTGTTGATAGCGCCACTGGCTGGCGTACCAGCCGTCGCGTTCGAGCAGGGCCTCGTGGGTGCCCGATTCGGTAATGCGGCCGTCGCGCAGCACCACGATGAAGTCGGCATTGACCACCGCCGACAGGCGGTGGCTGGCGATGATCACGCTGCGCTCGGGGCGCGCGCGCCGCAGTTCCTCCAGGTGTTCGAGGATGCGCGTTTCGGTGCCGGTATCGACCGCCGAGAGGGCGTCGTCGAGCAGCAGCAGGGTGCTGTCGGCCAGCAGCGAGCGGGCGATCGCCACGCGCTGGCGCTGGCCGCCCGACAGGGTGATGCCGCGCTCGCCCACCGGCGTGTCGTACCCTTGCGGGAAGCGCAGGATATCTTCGTGGATGGCGGCCATGTGGGCCGCGTGTTCGATCTGCGCGCGCGAGGCGTCGGGCCGGGCCAGCGCAATGTTTTCGGCGATGGTGGCCGAGAACAGGAACGACTCCTGCGGCACCCAGCTGATCGCCGCGCGCAAGGTGGCCAGGGTGTAGCCGGCCAGCGGCTGGCCGCCCCAGGTGACGCTGCCGGCCTGCGGCGTGGCCTGGCGCAGCAGCACGCGCAGCAGGGTCGACTTGCCGGAGCCGGTCGGTCCCACCAGGCCCAGGGTCTGGCCGGGCGCGATGCTGCACGACACATCGGCCAGCGCGGCGATGGCCTGGCCGCTGTAGGTGTAGCCGACCTGCTCGAGCACCAGCGGACCGGGCGCCAGGGTGGCGAGCTTGCCATGGTCGTCCACCGAGAGGGGCGTCTCGAGCAGGGGCTGCACGCGCGCCAGCGCCGCGCGACCGCGTTCGATCAGCGAGAGCACCCAGCCGGCCGCGAACATCGGCCAGATCAACTGGCCCAGGTACATGGAAAAGCTGGTCAGCGCGCCGATGGTGAGCTGGTTGTGCCACACCAGGTAGCCGCCCAGGCCGAGCGTGAGCGCGCTGGCGGCGGTCAGGGTCAGGCCGACGGCCGGCTCGTAAGCGGCTTCCCATTTCTGGGCGCGCAGGCTGGCGTCGGCGGCGCACGCGGCCAGTTCGCCAAACTGGGTCGCGCTGCGCTGCTCCAGGCCCAGCGCGCGCAGGGTGCGCACGCCCGACAGGGCTTCCTGCACATGGTCGTTCAGGCTCGAAAAACGCTGCAGCGACTCGGTGGCCGCCACGTGGATATGGCTGGAGATGCGCCAGAACGCGAACGCCATGAACGGAAAGGGCAGCAGGGCCATGCAGGCCAGGCGCCAGTCGACGCCGAGCGTCATGATCCCCAGTACCATGATCAGGGTCAGGGTGCCGTCGAAGCCGGCCAGCATGGCTTCGCCGGCCGCCATTTCGATGGCGTCGATGTCGTTGGTGGCCAGCGCCATCAGGTCGCCGGTGCGCTGCTGCTGGTAGAAGGCCGGCCCCTGGGCCGACAGGCGCGCATAAAAGCGCGTGCGCAGTTCGACCCCGAGCCGGTAGGCGGCGGCGAACAGGCGCAGGCGCCAGCCGACCCGCAGCAGGTAGATGGCCACGCCCATGCCGAGCAGTTGGAATAGTCCCAGCAGCAGGTCGTCGCGCGTCAGGCTGTGGGCGGCCAGGCCGTCGATCAGGGTGCCGATCTTGCGCGGGATCCAGACAGTGAGGGCCGCCACGCCGGCCAGCATGAAGGCCGACGAGATATACGAGCGCCAATGGCGGCGCACGAAGCTGCCTACGAGGCGCGATAAAGTCATTGAATACGTTCCTTGGATGTTGCGCCCGGACGAAAAAAACGGGCCGAAGCCCGTCAATTTACTACTTTTGGCAACTTGGCGCAGAGGCCGCCCGTGCTCGCAGCCTGTCGGACTTGGGATCGTCGGCTGCAAAAATACCTGGGACGGTCGATATTTCGCCGCTTTCTCGGCCAATAGCTCGCTATTGGCACTGCGACATCGTCAAAATCTGGCCTCGCCCAGCCATTTTTTCGCTTCGACTCCCCCAGTCCGACAGGCTGCCAGGGCATTACCGTCACTTCCTGCGCGCGCCTTTCGAGCTGGACGATTCGCCCGGTTTGCCGTTGCCCGGCTTGCCCGGATACGTGCCCGCCGGCGGCGTGGCGTCGACCGGCTTGATGCCGGAGACGTCGATCTGGATGGCGTCGTCGGCCGCCAGGGGCGCGGCGGCAGGCGTGTCATGCACCGGGCTGGCGGCCATGCTGGCGGCGGCGCGCGCGATCGGCGTGGCCTCGGCCAGCGGCAAGGGATCGGCCTCGGGTTCGTCGGCCGCGCGCAGGCTGACGATGATCGGCTCGTCGCGCACGTCGTGCGAGTCGTGCGCATCGCGGGACTCGTGCGCATCGTGGGACTCGTGCGCATCCGGCGCGACCCCGCGCACCGATGCGGATTCGGAGTCGCCGTCGTCGGCCTGTTCGTCGTAATCCTCGCTGTAATCCTCGTCGTCGGCGCCATGCGCTTCATCGTTGGCCGGTTCGCGCACTGCGGCTGGCGCGGCCAGGGCCGACAGGATGGACGACCCGGGCGCATTGACGCGCGCGTTGCCGGCGATGCCGAACAGGGCGCGGCTGTAGGCGAGCAGGGTGTCGAAACCGTCGCGGCTGTGCGCCGTGAGCGCAAACAGCTCGCGCGGGTCCTTGGCGGTCAGCAACTGCTGGATGGCGGCCGTCGATTTTTCGACGCTGGCGCGCGTCGTTTTGAGGTTCAGGGCAATCAGCTTCTCGGTATTTTCTACCGCTTTACCGGAGAAATGGCGGAAAGCGTCGAGCTGGGCGTCGAGCTGGGCTTTGCGTGCTGCGGAAAACTGTTCTGGAAGGTTGCTCATGGGGGTTCCTTGGAAGTGTTTTATGACGCGCTGCAATATTGCTAAGTCTATCCATGATTGCCAGCCTTGAAAAGCAATTTTTCAACTGTGCTCACGAAAATATCTTGCAACGCAGCATTTATCTTATTGGCATGACGACGGCATGACAAACACGCGCGCGCGCGCCCCAAGTTGTGCCCGATTCGCTACAATCAGCAGGCCCGCTAACGTCGTTTTCAAGGAGCCTTTCGATGGATCTCGTACTTCGCAACGCCAGCCTGCCCGACGGGCGCCTTCAGGTCGATATCGCGGTCGAGAACGGGCGCATCGCCGCCGTCGGTCCCGGCCTGGCGGTGCGCGGCGCGCGCGAGATCGACGCCGGCGGCGACCTGGTGACGCCGCCCTTCGTCGACGCCCACTTCCACATGGACGCCACCTTGAGTTACGGCCTGCCGCGCGTGAACCGCTCGGGCACCCTGCTCGAAGGGATCGCGCTGTGGGGCGAACTGAAACCCGCCCTGACCCAGGACGCGCTGGTCGAACGCGCCATGCAGTACTGCGACTGGGCGGTGGCGCGCGGCCTGCTGGCGATCCGCTCGCACGTGGACATTTGCGACGATCGCCTGCTGGCGGTGGAAGCGCTGCTCGAAGTGCGGCGCCGGGTGGCGCCTTATCTCGACCTGCAACTGGTCGCGTTTCCGCAAGACGGGATCTTGCGCAGCGCCACCGCCTTCGACAACCTCAAGCGCGCCATCGGGATGGGGGTGGACGTGGTGGGCGGGATTCCCCATTTCGAGCGCACCATGAGCGAGGGGGCGGCCTCGGTGCGCCTGCTGTGCGAGTATGCGGCCGGGCAGGGGCTGCGGGTGGACATGCACTGCGACGAATCGGACGACCCCATGTCGCGCCATATCGAAACGCTGGCCTTCGAAACGCAGCGCCTCGGCATGCAGGGCAGGGTGGCCGGCTCGCACCTGACCTCGATGCACTCGATGGACAACTACTATGTGAGCAAGCTGCTGCCATTGATGCGCGAGGCGGGCGTGGCGGCGATCGCCAACCCGCTGATCAACATCACCCTGCAGGGACGGCACGACAGCTACCCCAAGCGGCGCGGGATGACGCGCGTGCCCGAGCTGATCGCCGCCGGCGTGCAGGTCGCCTTTGGCCACGACTGCGTGATGGACCCGTGGTACAGCCTGGGCTCGGGCGACATGCTGGAAGTGGCGCACATGGGCCTGCACGTGGCGCAGATGACGGGGCAGGAGGCGATGCACCAGTGCTTCCTGGCGGTGACCGAGGTCCCGGCCCGCATTCTCGGACTGGAAGGCTACGGGATTGCGCCCGGCTGCCACGCCGACCTGGTGCTGCTCGACGCCGCCAGCACGGTCGAAGCGATCCGCCTGCGGGCGGCGCGGCGCATGGTGATCCGGCGCGGCGTGGTGGTGAGCGAAGCGCCGCGCGCGCGAGCGACCCTGCACCTGCCGGGACGCCCGGCCGGCACCAATTTTCGCCTCGGGCTGAGTTCCGGCGCGCCCTGATGAAGATCCTCGATACCGCACGCCTGGTGCTGCGCACCGTGGAAGCGGCCGATGCGCCGTTCTACCTGGAGCTGGTCAACGATCCCGATTTCCTGCGCCACATCGGCGACCGCGGCATCCGCACGCTGGAGGCGGCGCGCACGCACATCGACAATGGGCCGGTGCGCATGCAGGCCGCGCTGGGCCACGCCATCTGGCTGGTGGCGCACAAGGAGAGCGGCGCGCCGATCGGCATGTGCGGCCTGATCAAGCGCGACACCTTGCCCGAGGTCGACCTCGGCTACGCCTTCCTGCCGGGCTGGCGCGGCCAGGGCTATGCCGTGGAGGCGGCCCGCGCCGTGGTCGGGTACGCGCGCGAGCGCCTGGGACTGGCGCGCCTGCTGGCGATCACCTCGCCGCACAACACGGCGTCCGGCGCGCTGCTCGAAAAACTCGGCCTGCGTTTTGACAAGATTGTCCACCTTACACAGGAAGATCCCGGCACCCGGCTGTATGCGATGCAACTGTGTGCAACTGCCTGAAATACTTGTTGTCAGTTAACGAAAACGTATTTCTTTTTGTCTTTCACCAGTGCATGATTGCTTGGCAATGCAAGCGTCTTTACAGGCGCTGCGGCGATTCCCCCAACCAGCCGAGAGAGCCCATGAAACTCGCCAACCTCCGAATTGCCGTGCGCCTCGGTGCGCTCGGCGTGTTCTTTTTTGCCGCATTATTGTTGGTGGGCATAGGCGCCTGGACGGCGCTGTCCGGCGCCAACGCCAAGAGTGCGCTGGCGATGCAGCGCGCCGCCAAGCTCACCGAAGCGGTCGACACGGCGCGCAGCGCCCAGGTCGAATTCAAGATCCAGGTGCAGGAATGGAAAAACATCCTGCTGCGCGGTTCGGACGCGGCCCAGCTCGAAAAATACAGCGCCTCGTTCCGCAAGAGCGGCGAGACCACCCGCGCCGAACTGGCCAAGGTCACTTCCCTGCTCGGCGAGCTGGGGCTGAAAACGCCGCTGGTCGACGACGCCATCCGCGCCACCGACGAACTGGGCAAAAACTACCTGGGCGCGCTGCAAAAGTTCGATGGGGCCAATCCGGACAGCTACAAAAACGTCGACAAGCTGGTCAAGGGCATGGACCGCGCGCCGACCCAGAAGATCGACGCCATCGTCAGCTATATCGGCACCGAGGCGCGGGCGCTGACAGTGGCCATGAGCAAGGAGCAGGCCGCCGCCGAACGCGCGGCCAGCATCGAACTGCTGGTGATCGTGCTGGTGACGGTGGTGGTGGGCGCGGTGATCATGGTGTGGCTGGTGCGCAGTATTACCGGGCCCTTGAACGAGGCGGTCAATATCGCCCGCATCGTCGCCAGCGGCGACTTGTCGACCTCGATCGAAGCGCGCGGCAGCGACGAAATCGGCATGCTGCTCAAGTCGCTCAAGGACATGCACGACAGCCTGGCCGAGATCGTCGGCAAAGTGCGCGCCGGCACCGATGCGATTGCCAACGCGTCGAGTGAGATCGCCGAGGGCAACCAGGATTTGTCGGCGCGCACCGAAGCGCAGGCCAGTTCGCTTGAAGAGACTGCCTCGGCCATGGAAGAACTGACTTCGACCGTGAAACAGAACGGCGAAAACGCCACCCAGGCCAGCAAGCTTGCCGGCGACGCCTCGACGGTGGCGGTGCGCGGCGGCGACGCGGTGGCGCAAATGATCCACACCATGGGCTCGATCAACGAATCGTCGCGCAAGATCGTGGACATCATCGGCGTGATCGACGGGATTGCCTTCCAGACCAATATTCTGGCCCTGAACGCCGCGGTGGAAGCGGCGCGGGCGGGCGAGCAGGGGCGCGGCTTTGCGGTGGTAGCGTCGGAAGTGCGCAACCTGGCCCAGCGTTCGGCGGCGGCCGCCAAGGAAATCAAGGCCCTGATTGGCGACTCGGTCGACAAGGTCGAAACCGGCAGCAAGCTGGTGGGGCAGGCTGGCAACACGATGAACGAAGTCGTTGCCAGCGTGCAGCGGGTGACGGCGATCATCGGCGAGATTGCCGTCGCCAGTGGCGAGCAGAACGTGGGGATCGACCAGATCAACGATGCGATCACCCAGATGGACACGGTCACGCAGCAGAACGCGGCGCTGGTTGAAGAGGCGGCAGCGGCGGCCGAAGCGATGAAACAGCAGGCGGCCAGCCTGGCCGAAGCGGTCAGCGTGTTCAAGATCAGCAACAAGCACGTGGCGGCGGCCCCGGCGGCGCGCACCACGCAGCAACGGGCGGCGCGCGCGGCGTCGGTGCGGCTGGCGCCGGGCAAAGCCAAAGCCACCCCGGCGCGCCCGGTCGCCGCCGGCGACAAGGAATGGGAAGAATTCTGAGCCCCCAGCCGGAGCCCCCCAACCGGGGTCAGAGCTTTAACTTGAAACATTTCACGAAATAGTTTCAAAAAACCGGGAAGATTCCCGGTTTTTTTACGTGCGCCCAGCATGGGCGCACTCTTGGAGGTGCAAGTCCTCCCGCAAGCTGACCACAGTGAGCGAAGTGAAGCGCAACTGCGGAAGGGCGACCGACTGTGGGGAGGAAGCGTGGAGCG